>CALGWE010000460.1:0-7633 GCA_937935915.1 uncultured Clostridia bacterium | reverse complement strand
CATATAAAAGTATTTAAAATGGTTTATCTATATTATATACAAATAACCGAATATTTAAAAGCTTTTCGCAAAAAACATTCAGTTTTTAAAAATATTTGTTAATTAATTTACAGTAAGTATATACAAAAAAAATACTATGATGCATAATATGATAAGAGGTATCTTATTTTATAAAAAGGATAATCTATATTCATTGAAAGGATATTAATTCTATGACAAACCTTATTTCTTTAAATAACAAGAAAAAAATTCACTTTATTGGTATTGGTGGTATTAGCATGAGCGGTCTTGCTGAGATTGCCCATACTAGAGGCTTTGCTGTAACAGGCTCAGATATGAAAAGTTCACATACAACAATGCATCTTGAAAGCCTTAATATCCCTGTATATTATGGGCATGCTGCTTCTAACATTGAAAAAGATGTAGATTTAGTTGTTTATACTGCAGCTATTCATGATGATAATCCTGAAATTCAAGCTGCTAAAGCTGCAAACATAGAACTTGTTACACGTTCTAAATTCTTAGGCCTTATTATGAAAGACTACGAATTCCCTATTTGTGTCGCTGGTACACATGGTAAAACAACTACAACTTCAATGCTTACTCATGGTCTCTTAGCTGCTAATTTAGACCCTACTATTACTGTTGGTGGTATTTTACACGCTATTCATGGAAACATTCGCATTGGTCATACTAAATATTTTGCTACAGAAGCTTGTGAATACTGTAATAGTTTCTTAGATTTCTTCCCTAAAGTAGGTATTATCTTAAATATTGAAGAAGATCACTTAGACTTCTTTAAAGATATTAATGATATTCGTCATTCCTTCCAAAAGTTTGCTAGTACAATTCCTACAGATGGTTTCTTAGCTATTAACGGTGCTACACCTGATTTAGCTGGCTTCACTGCACCACTTCACTGCAAAGTTGAAACTTTTGGTTTAGATGAATCTTACAATTGGTATGCTAAAAACATTACTTTTGATAAAAAAGCATGTGCTAGCTTCGATGTATATTATAATGACAGTTTTATGATTAATCTTAAACTTCATGTAACTGCTTTATCAGTATGTAGTGTTTACCATTTCTTAGGTCTTGATTTAAATATGCTTAATGAAGGGCTCAAAGAATTTACTGGTGCAGATCAACGTTTTGAAATTAAGGGTAAATTCAATGATATTACAGTAGTAGATGACTATGCACATCACCCTACTGAAATTGCTGCTACTTTAGAAGTTGCTAATAACTATCCTCATAATCATCTTTACGTTGTATTCCAACCACACACTTATACACGTACACGCGCATTTTTAAATGATTTTGTAAAAGTACTTCAAAATGCAGAGCATGTTATCATTACAGATATCTATGCTGCTCGTGAAAAAGACCCTGGTGATATTTCTAGTAAAGATATCGTCGAACTTATAAATGCTGCTGGTAAAGAAGTAATTTATATGAAAGACTTTACAGAAATCGCAAACTACCTTAAAGCAAATGCAACTGCTGGTGACCTTATTATCACTATGGGTGCTGGTAATGTTAATCAAATTGCTGATATCTTATTAGGTTAATATCTATTTGATTTTGGGCTTATAAGTACACATATATATACACTAATAGATCAATTTATATAATGTAACAGTATATAAGAGGGTATCCTATTTTAGTAAGTTTATTACAATAGGGCCCTCTTTATCTTTTCTTTTATTTTTCTTATCATATTTTCTACGTTTTGTGCTATAATACTAACACAGAAAATGATTATTAACAAAGGAGGTGTCTTAATGGCATATATCAAATCTAAACTTTCAAGTCAAACTGCTGTCAATATCCCCTATTGGTTTATTACAGACTATATGCCAAAGGCACTCAGCGGAGATTTAAAAGTTTACCTTTATTTATTTGCACTCTCTCATGATCCTGAAGGCGTACGTATTTCATTAGAAGAGGTAAGTAGAAAATTAGATATGCTTTATTCCGAGCTTCTTCAGGCACTTCGCCACTGGCATAAGAAGAAGGTGCTTTGTTTTGAAGAGACATCTGATGATGAGTTTTATCTTGAATTTTATCTTGATAAACCTGAAGTTGTTCCAAAAACTCAAGTAACTCCTACTATAGAATCTATACCATCTGCAGCTAAACCTGTATTTAGTAAAACACTCATTAGTCAATCTCGTCCTGAGTACAGTACAGAAGAGATTAATGTTTATGTTAAGGATTCAACAGAAGTTACAAATCTCTTTAAGATTGCCGAGCAATATCTAGGTAGACTATTGACAATGACAGATCAAAAAATCTTATTTAGCTTCTATGACTGGCTACATATGCCATTTGATCTTATTGAGTTTTTACTTGAGAATTGTGCTGGTAAATCTATGCATTACATCGAAAAAGTGGCAATTAGTTGGGTTGATGAAGGCATTTTAACTGTAGCACAAGCTAAAGAAAAGGTGGCTCAAAACAAAATTTATTTTAAAATCTTATCAGCTCTTGGCTGTTCAAAAACAAATGTCACAGAAGTTGAACGTACATGTATAGATAAATGGCTTAAAACTTATAATTTAAATATAGATATTATCTTAGAAGCTTGCAAACGTACTGTTATGCAAACAAGCAAGCCAAGTCTCAATTATACGGATAGTATTTTAACTTCATGGTATAAGGATGGCGTTAAGTCTTTAGAAGATATTATCGTTTTAGATAAAGCCCGTGAAAGTAAAAAAAATATTACACAAAGTGGACAATATGTGACTAAACCAACCCCACCTAAGGTTACGAAATTTACTAATATCTATACCCACAATAGAGACTTTGATGAACTTGAAAAACTTGAACGTGAGTATATTGAACGTACATTAAAGGGAGGAAGTTAACATGAATACAAAAGAACTACAATATAAACGTCTTATTCGTGAATATGACTTAAAACGTACTGCTAAAACACAAGCTTCCTTAAAACGTACAGCGGAAGTTTATAAAAAAGTCCCTCAAATCGAAGCCATTGATAAGGAGCTTAGTCAAACAGGCATTAATTTAGTACGTCAAATGCTTAATAAATCTAAAACAGGTTCTACTTTAGAAGATTTTCATAAGCATTCTGATGATTTATTACTTACCAAGAAAATGCTTTTAGTTGAAGCTGGCTTCCCACCAGATTATTTAGAAATCCAATATGATTGTCCTATTTGTAAGGATACAGGCTTTGTAGGTAATAAAACTTGTACTTGTTTCAAACAAGGACTCATTAATATGGCTTATGAACAATCTAACTTAAAAAACATATTATCTATAGAAAATTTTTCTAACTTTAATATCGACTATTATTCTAAGGAAGAAATCGAAGGTCAACCTTATTCACCTTACCATAACATGACACTTATTTATCAAATATGTGTTGGCTTTATTGAGAAGTTTGATTTTGAAAAGAGAAACTTACTTTTTTATGGTAGTGCTGGACTTGGTAAAACTTTCTTATGTAATTGTATCGCAAAGGAACTTTTAGATAAGGGCTATACTGTTTTATATCTTACAGCGCCTCAACTCTTTAAATTATTTGATGAAGCTAGATTTCATCGCGAAGATTTAGGAGATGATTCTAAAGATATCTTAGAAACACTTAGAAGTACTGATTTACTTATTATTGATGATTTAGGAACTGAATCCTCTAATGCGCCTTCTATTAGTGAGTTTTTTGACGTTTTAAATGCGCGTTATTTAAATCAACTTTCTACAATTATTTCTACAAACTTAGCACCTAATGAATGGAGTAATTACTACTCAGACCGTATCATTTCACGTATTTTTGGTAACTATACAACACTCAAATTCTACGGTCAAGATATTAGGCTTCTTAAAAAATACTCACAAAAATAAAAAGATATTGCCCAAACTTTACTTTTGTGGCAATGTCTTTTATTTTGTCCAAAAAACACTTATTTCTTTGATATTTTCAGCCTCCTCTTAATATATATATATTATACGTCTTACTATATATGGAGGTCTTTATGTTTCATACAGTTCAACTTTCAAAATCGGATCCAACACCTTTATACATACAGCTTGCCTCTGAACTTGCAAAACTTATACAAGCAAATTTACTAACAGGTGGCACAAAACTTCCTGCTATTAGATATCTTTCTAAACAACTTGCCATTAATAGAGATACTGTAGTGAGTGCTTATCGTCTTCTAGAAAATCAGGGACTGGTAGAAGGACATATTGGTAAGGGTACCTATGTTGTTCCTATTGCTCAAAAAGCAGCTACTGCTCCTTCTATCAAAAATGCTCATGTCTATTGTAGCAACTTAGGTTTTTCAAAGGAGCACTTTCCCCCTTCTATTTGCTTAAATCTAGCCACAAATCTTATTACTAATGAAGGTTGGGAAGCCTTTTCAGACCCACTTTATCGGAATAGACATTTTTTAAAACAGCATATTGGCGACTTTATCACCAAAAACCTTAATGTCCATCCACACTTTAGCCAAGTTAGGCTCATTAAATCTATGGATCAGTTTTTACTTTCACTTTTTAAGTTTTCTCCTAAGACAGGTATTTGTGTTGAAAACTATAGAGATTTATCTTCTTCGTGCTATTTACGCTCCATAGGTGCTAAGATTTATGAAGTGCCTCTTCTTCAAGATGGCCTAGACCTAAACTTACTAGAAAAATATTTACGTACTGGTACCATTTCTTATATTATTATTTCTCCTAATTTGCACAATCCTACAGGTATTTGTTATTCTGAGACAAATAAAAAAGCACTCATAGATTTAGCTACTAGGTATGATTGCTATATTATAGAAGATGGCACTTATAATGAATTTGCCTTTAATACCAGTACGCCTCTTTCTTTATATGAACATTATTCTAAGGACCGAGTGATCTTCTTATATCATTTTTCAAAGCTCTATATGCCTTATCTTAATTATAGCTTTGCCCTTTTACCAAACTTACTTGTTAAACGCTTATCAGATGATATGAATTGCACTTTTAATGAAAGACTTTTGCTCTACTACCTAGACTCTCCTACTTTATTAGAACTAAAAAAAGAACTGTTTAATGAGTGTCAATACAAATACAACTACTTAGCTAAATCCCTTAAATCACTCTCCAGCAAACTTATCGTCAATGATTTAAAGGGTGGGCTTTGTTTTTGGATTAAATCATTACACACCAGTAAAGAAACGCTTTATCAATATCTATCAAGGCACGGTTTTATCGTTTCACCTGGCAACATCTTTACTACAGAAGATTATTGTGATTATTTAAGGTTTTCTATTTCTCAGCTACCTATAGAAGATATCGAGAAACTTATTTCTCTATTAATAAATTTTGATTAACTGATTATACAAAAGTGCAGTCACATCAAATGTTGCTGCACTTTTGATGTACTACTAAAAAACATAAAAAAAGTGACTTTAGCACTTCACTAAAATCACTACTTCATATTCTCAAAATATTTAACTAAGCCTAAATAAATACTCCAAGCTATTTTATCTTGATAAATGTCATTATTAAGATTTGCTTCTTCTTCTGGATTGGTTAAAAAACCACATTCTACTATAACCGATGGTATTTCAATAGCTTTTAGAACATAGTAATTATTATTACTCTTTGCCTCTCTTCTATTAGTCGTATCGGTATTTTCTTTGATGCTTTTTTGAATCAAAGTAGCTAAACTCTTCCCTTGTTCTGACTTTTTACTATAGAAGGTTTGAGCACCTCTTACACTTGGTTGGGAAAAGGAATTTTGATGAATACTTACTGCTACATCCCCACCAACGGCCATTTTCTTACGTTCTACCATGTCTTTACTCTTATGTTTTACGCCTGCCATCCCATCTACATCATCATCTGTTGTTCTCGTCATCACAACTATGGCACCTGACTGTTCTAGATAATCCCTTAACTTAAGTGCAATGCGTAAATTAAGATGTTTTTCATCCTCTCCATGAATCCCTGGCTTACCCGGGTCAAAACCCCCATGTCCTGGATCAATTACAATTACTTTTGAAGCTGTTGCACTCCCCATTGTTTCTACTACCTTTGTAAATATTTTATTAAATTTAAAATAAGAAGCACCACAAATAATTACTGCTAGTATTAAAACTAATAACGGTATCTTATAATGACGCATAAATTCACCTCATCTTTTATACTTATCCCTTTTAGTTTATTAAGATGAGGTAAATTCTATACTATCTATTTTTTTAAGAGTGCTAATGACTCCCAGCAATCTAATGTTTCAAGTCCTAATTTCCATGCTCCATATCCTGCTAAATCATAGGTATTTACGATTTGAATTCTATCAGCTATTGAATCGCTATCTTCAAGCCAAATCCTATACAAGCCATCTGCCACTTGCTTTTCAGCATATAGCTGTCCACTTTGTGCATCTAATGTAGGTGTAACACCCCATTCTTTCACTTTAGCTTCTGCTGCGCTCATTGTATAAGAACGTGTCTCTAAACCACTATCTGTCTCTTTCCATAAACGTGTATAGAAAGGTATACCTAATACTAATTTATCATTTGGTACTTCTTCAAGGTTTTTCTTAACCCCTTCTTCTACCCACGGAATCTCTGCAACTGATCCAGCTGACTGCGAACCTAAATGATGTTGATCATATGCCATTACAATGAAGTAATCACATAAATCTGCAATCTTAGCGCGCTCATAATGATTTGACCAATCAGATGGCATATATACATCTACTGTCACTACAATTCCTGCATTTTTAAGCTGTGGATATAATTCTCTCATAAATTGTACCCATACTTTGCTTGTTTCTGTTTGGATATTTTCAATATCAATATTTACACCATCATAACCATATACTTTAGCTTTATCTATAAGCTGATTAATGACATGTTGTCTCTTAGTTGTACTTGATAGTACTTCTGCTGTTAACTGAGGCTGGGTAAAATTATGACTTAGTAATGCCCAAACCTTTAAACCTCTTTTATGTGCATTCTCTACATAAGCCTTATTACCTAAATCACTTAAGTTCCCTTTAGCATCTGCAAATTGGAACCAAGTTGGAGAAATTACATTAGCTTGTGTAATCTTTGAATACTTAGTACTATTCCAATCTCCTGGAGTTTGTACAGTCATTTGGTCCCACACTAATTTTACTTTCTCACCTAAAGGATTGCTTGGCCAGCTTTCTGAAACATTTATATCTGTTCCTTTTACATCAATTACATCTGTTATATTACCTTCAGGAATATAACCTATAATGCCCTGTTCACTCCTTACTCTTGCGAAACCATCTTCTACAGAAAATACAACTACCTTTTCACCCTTTTTAAGATTTTTTAGCACTGTTGTTTTTTGAAGTGGACGGGTTCTAAGACTGGTGATACGCTTTATAGTCCCTACTTTTTTATCACTTGTTATATCATTAAGTATAAATAATTTATTTTCTTCACCAGGAATAACCTCTATCCCCGCTCTATCTTTTAATAAATCTGTTGGTACATAGAGCTTTCCATCAATCTCCTTTAAGGCATACTGTGCCTCAACCTTTTTACCATTTAATAATGCTTTATCTTTATTTGGATATAATCTTAAAACATTTTTTGCATCAGTAAGTGTCATAACCTTCTCAGATGCATCGTAAAAAACAATTGTA
>CALGWE010000459.1:0-1614 GCA_937935915.1 uncultured Clostridia bacterium | reverse complement strand
GATTTACTCAATTTCACTGTGGAATTCTTGAAGTGATTTGATGGCTTTACCTTTACCACCTTTAACGGCTCTGATGCCTTCAATAGTCGCTTTGGCACCTGCCATTGTTGTCACGTAGAATACACGTTCACGAATCGCTGCTTTACGAATATAACTATCGTCTCCAGCGCCTTTTTTGTCATCTGGTGTATTAATAACGATATCTACTTCATTGTTTGTAATAGCGTCTAAAATATTTGGACGACCTTGTTGTAATTTATCAATCTTCTCTGCTTTAATGCCATTTGCATTTAAAAGTTTGGCTGTACCACCTGTAGCAATAATCTTAAAGCCACAGTCTGCAAATCCTTTTGCCACTTCTACCACTTCTGCTTTATCTCTATCATTTACACTAATGAGTACAGTGCCTTCAAGGGCAATCTTAGTTTGCGTTGCTTCTTGTGCTTTGTAATAAGCTTCTCCGAAGTTATCTGAGATTCCAAGTACTTCACCTGTTGAACGCATTTCAGGTCCTAAGATAGGGTCTACTTCTTGGAACATATTAAATGGGAATACAGCTTCTTTTACACCGTGGTGTTTAAATTTCTTATCTTTTAATGTTGGTACTGGAGATGGACGATTTGTAAGCTCGCTTGTTATGATATCTGTCGCATATTTAACCATCTTAATATTGCATACTTTAGATACAAGTGGCACCGTACGTGAAGCACGTGGATTGGCTTCAAGTACATAAACTTTGTCATCTTCGATAGCATATTGCATATTCATAAGACCACGTACATTCATTTCTTTAGCAATTTTCTTAGTATATTCTTTAATGATGGCTACATTTTTCTCAGAAATATTAAGAGATGGTAAGATACATGCTGAGTCTCCTGAGTGAATACCTGCAAGCTCGATGTGTTCCATAACAGCTGGTACAAATACATTTTCACCATCACTGATGGCATCTGCTTCACATTCTGTAGCATTGTGTAAGAATCTATCAATTAAGATTGGACGGTCTGGTGTAACACCTACAGCCGCTTTCATATAAACTTCAAGGCTCGCTGGTTCATGAACCACTTCCATACCACGTCCACCAAGCACATAAGATGGTCTCACCATAACTGGGTAACCGATACGCTGTGCAATAGCTAAAGCTTCTTCTACATTTACAGCCATACCAGACTCTGGCATAGGAATATTTAATTTTTCCATCATGGCTCTAAATAAGTCACGGTCTTCAGCAAAGTCAATTGTTTCAGGTGATGTACCTAAAATATTAACCCCTGCTTTTTTAAGATCTGCTGCTAAGTTAAGAGGTGTTTGACCACCAAATTGTGCAATGACACCAAGTGGTTTTTCTTTTTCATGGATACTTAATACTTCTTCAAGTGTAAGTGGTTCGAAGTAAAGTTTGTCAGATGTATCATAGTCTGTACTTACTGTTTCTGGGTTACAGTTTACCATGATTGTTTCAAAGCCTAATTCTTTTAAGGCTTTTGCTGCATGTACACAGCAGTAGTCAAATTCGATACCTTGACCGATACGGTTAGGACCACTACCTAAAATCATAATTTTAGGTTTATCTGTATTTACTTTAGAAGTATCATTTGCAATATTGTAGCTAGA
>CALGWE010000458.1:0-1581 GCA_937935915.1 uncultured Clostridia bacterium | reverse complement strand
AATGGGTCAGTCATGATCTTGAATGCAAGAGCAGCGAATGGCTCTTCATCAGAAGCATGTTTTTCCATTTCTTCGCCAGTTTCAGGGTTTGTACCTTTGATAGCTGGGATGTCTGTTGGTGCTGGCATGAATTCTACGATAGCATCAAGTAATTTTTGTACCCCTTTGTTTTTGTAAGCTGAACCACAAAGAACTGGGATAATTTGTACATTAATAACTGCTTTACGAAGAGCTTTACGAAGATCTTCTTCAGATACTTCTTCACCTTCTAAGTATTGCATCATTAATTCTTCATCAGATTCGCAGATAGCTTCTACCATTTCTGAACGGTATTGCTCTGCCATTTCTACCATATCAGCTGGGATTTCTTGTTCTTCAATTACTTTACCTAAGTCATCTTTGTAGATGAAGGCTTTCATTTTGAATAAGTCTACAACCCCTACGAAATCTTCTTCCGCACCGATTGGTAATTCGATAGGTACTGCATTAGCACCTAAACGATCTCTCATCATGCCAACTGCTCTTAAGAAGTCAGCTCCCATGATGTCCATTTTATTTACAAACGCCATACGTGGTACATGGTATTTGTCAGCTTGACGCCATACTGTTTCAGATTGTGGTTCTACCCCACCTTTTGCACAGAATACGCCTACAGCACTATCAAGTACACGTAATGAACGCTCAACTTCTACAGTAAAGTCAACGTGTCCAGGAGTATCAATGATGTTGATACGGTTGTTTAACCAGAAACAAGTTGTAGCAGCAGATGTGATTGTGATACCACGTTCTTGCTCTTGTTCCATCCAGTCCATAGTAGCAGTACCTTCATGGCTCTCACCAATTTTGTGACTTCTACCTGTATAGAATAGGATACGTTCTGTAAGAGTTGTTTTACCTGCGTCGATATGAGCCATGATACCAATATTTCTGGTACGCTCAAGTGGATATTCTCTTCCTGCCAAGGTATTTCCTCCTTTATATTAAGCAGACTACCATCTGTAGTGAGCAAACGCTTTGTTCGCTTCTGCCATTTTGTGTGTATCTTCTTTTTTCTTAACAGCTCCACCTGTGTTATTAAGTGCGTCTAATAACTCAGCTGCAAGAGCTTCAGTTGTAGTTTTTTCACCGCGTTTGCGTGTGTTAACTGTTAACCAACGAAGTCCTAATGTTTGACGTCTCTCTGGACGAACTTCCATTGGTACTTGGTATGTTGCACCACCTACACGGCGTGCTTTTACCTCTAATACTGGCATGATGTTTTCTAAAGCTTCTTGGAAAACTTCTAAAGCATCTCTACCTGTTTTTTCTGCAATGATGTCAAATGCACCATATACTATTTTTTGAGCTTTTCCTCTTTTACCGTCAAGCATAATGTTGTTAATAAGCTTTGTTACTAACTTGCTGTTGTACATTGGATCAGCTAATACGTCTCTTTTTGCTACATGTCCTTTACGTGGCACGGTCTTCCCTCCTTAACTAATGTGTCCTGAAATATCATCGGTACTCGTCCTCCGAAGAGGATCGTGCGCGCCCACTCATCTATTTAAAATCTGAACTTCTCAGCTTTATATCGTAAGTTGG
>CALGWE010000457.1:0-2149 GCA_937935915.1 uncultured Clostridia bacterium | reverse complement strand
ATTGTTCTCTCTTTAGTAATCTCTTATTTAGCAGTATATATGAAATGTCTTATTATTTTCAACTAGATTCTTTCATTTTTAAATGAAAAGCAAGACGTAGCTTCATTGCATACGTCTTGTGCACATAATTGTATATCCATTCAAGTCCCACAAAAAGTCTTATAACCACATCCACCTAACTTTGGCACACTAATATAAGTCCCATAGTCTTTATGATAATCATAAGGATCTTTTAAAACTTCTAAAAGCTTATACAGTTTATTTAAATCATGTTCCTGGGTTGCCTCACTTAGGGCGGCTTCTACTTGATGATTACGTGGAATCACAACTGGATTATGGGCCATCATCATTTTTTTAATCTCTTCCTTAGTCCTATTTTGTATGGATAAACTTCTTTGCCAGTCTTCCCACCAAACTTTGCCCCCTGCTACTTGCCAAAAGTCTAAGAGTTTCTCTTCCCCTATGGTTAATAAGCGGAAGGTATTGGTATAGTCTGCTTTATGAGCTTCCATTAGCTCAAGTAGACGTTTCACTAACAACATATTTTCCTTTGTGACTTCTTGAAATCCTAACTTTGCACATATACCTTGTTGCCAGTGCTGCTTATAGATTTTTTCAAATTGCTCAAGTTCACTTTGAGCCAGTGTTACTGCCTGCTGCTCATTTTCATGCAAAAGTGGTAATAGGGCTTCTGCAAACCTGGTTAAATTCCAAGCTGCCATCTTTGGCTGATTGCCATATGCATAACGCCCTGCTTCATCGATAGAGCTAAAAACGGTTTTAGGATCATACGTATCCATAAAGGCACATGGGCCATAATCTATGGTTTCACCGCTAATGGCCATATTATCCGTATTCATTACCCCGTGAATAAAGCCTACAAGCTGCCATTTACTAATAAGCTTTGCTTGACGTGCAATCACTTGTCTGAGTAAAAAGACATAGGGATTCTCTTCTTTTTCACGTATTTTAGAATCTTGAGATGCACTAAAATGTCTGTTTAATGCATAATCTGCCAAGGCTTTAAGGTCTTCTAATGTGCCATAATGAGCCGCATATTGAAAAGTCCCTACACGAATATGACTTTTTGCCAAACGGGTTAAAATCGCCCCTTCTAGCATTGTTTCTCTTCTAATTTGTTCCCCTGTCGTGACGACAGCTAAACTTCTAGTCGTTGGAATACCTAAACCATGCATACCCTCACTAATGATATATTCTCTCAGCATAGGCCCTAAAGCCGCCTTACCATCCCCTCTTCGGGAATAAGGCGTTCTCCCTGAACCTTTTAACTGCACATCATAGAGGCTGCCATCCGGAGCCCGATACTCTCCTAAAAGAATGGCACGCCCATCGCCTAACATGGTAAAATAACCAAATTGATGACCTGCATAAGCCTGTGCAATACTAGGCCCTAATAAAGTATTACCCGCTAATACTTGTACACCCTTATCACTTTTAAAAACGTTTTCATCAATGCCTAAGACTCTAGCTAAAGCATCATTAAAAATCACTAACTTAGGATCAGGGACTAAGCTAGGTGCTTGCTTACTAAAAAAGCTATTTGGTAACTGCATATAAGTATGTTCTAATTCTAGAAAATCATTTTTTTGTGCGTTCATACTGTCATTCCTTGTCTCATTTATTGAAATATAATCATGTTACTTTTTTAGTGTGTACAGCTCATTTGTGATTATACGTCGTAGCTATTTTATAGCTTTGTGCTATTTCATATATTCACCTTAAAATTCATTCATTAAAGTCATTATGATTTGATCCACTTCATAAACTGCTTCAGTTTCAAAAATTTCTTGTAGTGCTTCTATATTTTCTTCTAAATGCTCAATATCCTTAGAATACATATGACTGATATCTACCATATCTGCCTCGGTAAATTGTCCATTTTCTATCCATCTTACCACGGCAAGTTCCTTAATCATGATTGTACTTATGATCGCTATCTTGATTTTTGCAGACATATCATAATCAAAAATAGACTTCATAAAGTATCTAAATATAAAATACACTAATATATTTTTAAACTTATACATGTTATCTTTATAATAATCATTAAATGCCTTATGCTGATTGATATAAGATCTTCTATCCGCTTCACCAAAGTTTTTTAACGCATTATTTAGCCCTAATGGAT
>CALGWE010000456.1:0-2150 GCA_937935915.1 uncultured Clostridia bacterium | reverse complement strand
TTCGATGACATAGTCTTTATAGTCTTGTATAGGAATTGCACTAAAAGCCTCTAATGATTGTTGTTTCTTTTGAAGTGTGGTTGCAGCTAAACTCGCTATTGAACTAGAATCAAGTCCCCCACTTAATAAAATTCCATTATTTGTAGTTAATCTGCAATCAACACATTCTTTAAAAAGCTTTAAGAAGGCTTCACGATAAGCTGTATCATTAGGAAGTTTAAGCGGTTTGACGGTTTTCAGTGGTTGCCAATATTGCGTGAGTAGCAATTCATGCTGACGAATCAATAAGCTATGTGCAGGCGGCAATTGCTTAATGCCTTCATAAGGGGTACTTTCACAATCAAATTGGCTCATTGGAATTTCATTTGAAAGGAAATTGACAATCCACTGAATATGAATGGAAGTGGCTTTAGCATGAAGGGCTGTGATGGCCTTAATAACAGAACCAAAATAGAACGTACCTTCTTCAAAGGTATAATAAAATGTACGTGTACCAGTGGCATCACGGGCACAAAAGATTTCATCCTTGGCCTTATTCCAAATGACAAAGCTAAAATCACCAATAAGATGATTAGGACAATCCACTCCCCATTTTTCATAAGCTAATAAAATAAGTTCACTATCACTTCTACTCTCCCCCATATTTAAACCTAAAGCTTCATAAAGCTCCTGGCGGTTATCTAAAATAACATCTGCTGCAATCAGTTGTGTATGATTTACGTTGTATAATGGCAATATCTCTGTTTCATTTTCCTTAGTAATATGTAATAAGCCACACCCTATAAAAGCGTTCTCTTCTTTGATTTCGAGATAACGATCTATTTTATAACACCCAAGTACCTGCTGCTTATTGATTGGCTGTTTGAAGGGTAACTCCTCAGTTGCAATCATCCCATAAATTAATCCACTCATATCTTTTTCCTCCTTAACATATAAATACAAACTATGATGGCTAATGTGCCTAAAGAAATCAATAAGCCTAATTTAAAGCCTGGTGCTTCATAGTATAAAACAATATTATGTGTTCCCTTATCCAGGACACTCCCCAATAAAGCTCCTTGTATAGCCACTGTCTCCTGTTTTTTGCCATCTACCTTTATATACCATCCCTTGTCATATAAAATAGAGGTCATAAATAGTTTAGCGTCTTCACTTATTGTAATCTCCCCTTCTACATAACCATCTCGCCATTTATTTATCTGTAAGCCTTGTGATTTTAAAGTGCTATAAAGTGTTTTAAAAGGTTTCAAATCTAAAGTATAAAAGTAACTATCTTTTAAATAAAATTCAGAGTCTATAAGTTTTAAAGTAATATGAACCGCTTCGCCTTTTTTATACGTCCCTATATTTTTTATGCCATATGCACTACCTAGAAAATAATAGCTGGCGTCTATGTCATTCACATATACCTCTACAGGGTTTCTTTTAAGCTTTTGGGTATCAAAAAGTGTAGAGGTTAACTGCATATACAGCGGTCCATCTTCTGCTGCTTTTAGCACATAAATAATAGTCGCTTCCGCTTTTGAATCTTCTTTTATATAATGCTTTTCATCATTTTCCATGCAAACTTGAAGATTTGTACAGTGTAGAGCTTCTAGTGTAGCAGGCTGATAATAAGTGTGCGCATTATTGTTTAAGTGACTAAGTAAGCTGTTTTGAACCTCAAAGGCATTAGTAGTGAGCGTTAATGGTGCTAATACTTTTTCAGAAACGGCATAGCCTATAGGCAAAGCATAAGGATTTTGATAAACTTCCATGGTTTCATGTGGTGTGAGACAATCATAAAACTTCTGAGCTCCCCACGTTTGATCTAAATAATCTATTGGTTTATAACAATGCCATTTTAAATAATAGGTAATACCTAGTAACATATCTGTAGGTAATGTACCGCCTTCTATGTACTTTTGATTCACTAGATTTTGATTAGAACAGACTCCTAATTGCTTCAAAAACTCAAGTGAGGACTGCTCTATACTAGAACTTGAATGATTAATGCCATGATAACCATAAAGCATCGGATCATTATCGGAGATTTGATAAAAATCCTCTATGCGGAAGAATGTATGATCTTGATTTAACCCTTGAAGTGTCGTATTAAAATCTTTACTACTATTTACAAAAAACTTACGTTCTATATAGTCAAAATGCTT
>CALGWE010000455.1:0-1483 GCA_937935915.1 uncultured Clostridia bacterium | reverse complement strand
GGAGGTGCTGGGAAAATAATTGTAACGATTGATTTTTTCAGTGGCTCCTTGCCACAAAAGAAAGTAATTATCCCGAATGAGGGAAAAATAAAATGGGCAAAGCCCGATAATGAAAAGGAGACAAAATTATGAAGAAGATGAGAAAAATCTTTGCAGTGTTATTAACACTGGCCATGGTACTCGCAATGAGTATTCCAACATTTGCAGCAGAAGTTACAGAACCAGTTACTTCTTATTCTAGTAAAATTACAGTAACAGGTTTATCTTCACAGGAAGAAGAAACAGTTAACTTATATGCAGCAATTACATTAAATGTTGATAAGAACGAATGGATTGTAGCTGACTGGGCTAAAGATTATATTGGATTAAGTACTGATGGAAAAAAATATGAAATCACAAATGCTGAAGGGTTAGCAAAAGCAGTACCTGAAACTATAGCACCATTTCAGCAGAAACATGTTGTAGGTGAAACACAAGTAGAGTTTTCAGAAGTTCCTGTAGGTGCTTATGTTGTTACAGCAAGTGGTAATAAAATCACATATTCTCCTATGGTTGCAGAAACATACAACGATGTTGCAACTTATATGCAGGCAAAAAATGTGACACTTGTAGCTAAATCCTCAGGTTATGATGTGAAAAAAGAAGCAGCAGATGGTTTTGTAAAACGTGGAGAAGAAGTAACATTTACAATTACAACTACATTTCCAAGTTTTACTGTTGCTGATTCTGAAGATAACACTTTTAAAATCATTGATACACCAACTGGTCTGGATATTCAAGAGATTACATCCGTTAAGATTGGTGATACTTCATTAAAAGCTAATGAAGATTATACTACTAATAAAGCAGATGATGGTAAGTATACAATTGAATTTACCAAAAATACTATTGGAACAAGCAATACAAATGCAGGTAAAAAAGTTGAAGTACAGTATAAGGCAATTGTAACATCTGAAGAAGGATATACTAATACAGCTAATACATCCAGAAATGAAACTGAGATGGGTAAGACTGAAGTTAAAGGTTATACTGGAACAATTACACTTACTAAATACGCAGAAGACGGAAAAACGATTCTTAAAGGTGCAGAATTCAAGTTATACAAAGCTACAAAAGATAAAGTAAAGGAAGAAAATTCTGGAGTTTCAGCATTACGCTTTATCAAGTTAGGAGATGGCATTTACAAATTAGCATTAGCAGATAACGAAGCTACTTCAACAGATACCTTAGTTGCAGTAAACGGAACATTGACTGTAAAAGGTCTTGATGAAGGTACATATTGGTTTGAAGAAACAAAAGCACCAGAAGGATATTCTATCAATGTAGATGGTGCTAGTGCAACTATTAAAGAAAGCAAAGATAAAAATGTAACTGTACCAACTTCATTGAAAGATACCAAACTCTCCGCTCTTCCATCCACAGGTGGTATCGGTACTACAATCTTCACAATCGCTGGATGCCTGATCATGGTTACAGCAGCTGG
>CALGWE010000454.1:0-2089 GCA_937935915.1 uncultured Clostridia bacterium | reverse complement strand
CCAGTGGATACAGCGTATTTAGGATACTTTAATCTCAGAACATTAGCCACTTTATTTTGTACATTAGCTGTAGTCAATGCCTTTGCACATATTCATACCTTTGAGATTATTAGTAAAAATATTGTGCTTAAGCTGCATAACCTTAGAAATGCCACTATAGGCCTTGTATTTATTACATTCTTTGGGTCAATGTTATTAGCCAATGATATGGCCTTATTAACCTTTTTACCATTAGGTTTCTATGTTTTAAATAGTACGGACAATAAGCAGGCCATGGCCTTTACATTTATTATGCAAAATATCGCTGCCAACTTAGGGGGGATGGTAACACCATTTGGAAATCCACAAAACCTTTACTTATATTCTTATTTCCAAATTGAAACATGGGAATTCGTAAAGATTATGCTCCCATCTTTTTTAGGGGCCACATTCTTAATCATTATTTGTTGTTTATTTGTAAAACCAATACCACTAACACTTAAAAATGATACAGACTATGTGTTTGATAAGAAAAAGACCCTTATTTATGCTATCTTATTTACAGCAAGTATTTTAATTGTTTTCCGTATCGTGCCTTATATATGGGGGACAGTAGTGATTACACTGGCTTTACTTTTATTAGATAAAAAGTCCATTAAAGAAGTGAACTATCCACTCTTAGCCACATTCTGTGTATTCTTCGTATTTAGTGGCAATATGGCAAGAATTCCAGCAGTAAGTGCATTCTTTGAGTATTTATTACCTAAGAATACTTTATTATTTGGGATTTTATCATGCCAGTTCATTAGTAACGTACCAAGTGCCGTATTACTGTCACACTTTACAACGGATTACGCCAGCTTACTACCAGCTGTAAACATTGGAGGATGTGGGACACTTATTGCTTCCCTTGCTAGCTTAATTACATTTAGTGAATTTAAGCAGCATAATCCTGATAGGGTAAAAAGTTATGTGATCAAATTCTCAGTGATTAACTTTAGCTTTGCAACTATCTTATTTATTTTACAATCTTTAATCGGTTAATGAAAAACACCTTCTGAATGAATGAAGCAGAGGGTGTTTTTTATACTATATAGATTTATTTGCAAGTATGCTAAACTAAATAGAATAGATATTTTATAAGTCGGTAAATTAAAATTTAATGAGTGTATTAACAATTATTATAATATGTTATTAAGATAAAAATAAAAGGGGGTATACTTATGTATTTGCCTGAGAGTAGTAATGATTTTGTTTTTTATATAACTTATGATATTACAGATATAATAATATTAATACTTGCTATATTAGCTGTTGTGGGATTAATAATTTATAGAAATAAACATAAAAGAAATAAGAGGTAACATCCAACTTATTTACCATATATTGGAGCAAAATTAATCAGCACAATTAGTTTTTTTGAAATTAATACAGGATGTATCATACACTTTCGATCCTAATCTTCTTTGAATCATGACTAATTGACCTGTTTTCTTTAAAGCTATCAAAAAGACAAAGGCAATACTGCCACCAATCAGTGTTCCGCCGATAAAAGATGGTACATAAAAGAACCAAGTAAGTTCTGTTTTTCCATATAATAATGTCATCACTGGATAAGATGCGATTGCACCTATAATCCCTGTTCCAATAATCTCACCTATGACTGCAGCAATGATTTTACCATTAGACTTCTGATACAATATGCCAGATAAAGCTGCACCAAAAACGGCACCCGTTAGAGCAAGTGGCGGAATTCCCATAGCAATCATACGAATAATCCCAATAAGTACTGCACATTCTAAAGCACCTAATGGTCCTAAAAAGACAGCTGCCGTTATATTGATAAAATGGGCCATTGGACACATGCCCTCCACTCTTAATATAGGTGAAATAACAACACCTACTGCTATAATGATTGCCATAAAAACCATTCTTAAATTCTTGTTTTTAATTTTCATCTTCTCTTCTCCTATTTGCTTATTTTGCTACTTTGACACACTTATAAGTGTTATGATAGTAATAGTATATATGGATTATTGGGAATAATAAAATATATTCTAATTTTTACGGGAGATTTATAATGCATAAACATAGGAAGAAAATAATATTG
>CALGWE010000453.1:0-2289 GCA_937935915.1 uncultured Clostridia bacterium | reverse complement strand
GTAATTAGTCATTAGTATGCCTCCTTGAAGTTGTATATCATCAAGGGGCTTCGCCGCAAATTTTATAGAATTTGTCAAGCTTTTTTACATAAAAAATAACCAAGTACCTGTTTAAGTACTTGGTCATTTAAGAAGCAGTCTAAGTTCAATATCTTAACTTAATGACATTGATGCACTAACATTCTCTTTTATTTTTTACTTTATTAAACACATTTATAACTGTCTTACTTTTTAAAATTTATAAAGTACATTAATATTCCCTGCATCAAGGATTGTCTCACGCATAAATCCTTCTTTTTCATAAGTACAATCATAATAGCTTATACCTGCTCCTGAATGCATTTCTACTAAAATATGTGGCATTCCATCTTGATTATAGTCTGTATAAACTGTATAGTTTAAGCCACCATTTTGAATATAGATGCGTTCCATTAGAGGATAAATAGCCTCACCTTTACGTGCAACAAGTGCCCATTCTTGACCATCATCTAAAATAAATTCACCATTTTCATCCACTCCAGCTGAAGCATAAAGTTCAATTTCAATATTGCCATCTGTTGTTTCTAATATATATGAACTCCCTAAATTAAGTCCTTCTAAGAGGGTTGTTTCTGAAACTGCTGCAATAGGCGTTTTACTAGAAACTTCTTCATTTGCTTCTGGCAGCTTTTCTTCTGCAACTTGCTCCTTAGCTACATCATTTACTTCATTAGTTGGTTGTTCTTTTTCCTGAGCCACTTGATTTGTAGTACCTGCATCACCTGTTTGACAGCCTACTGCTAGCATAGACATTGATACACTTAATACTAACATACTCATCCATTTTTTCATTACATACTCCTCCTAAAACCATAGTTGTCAAAATACATGTAAGTATCATCTATTCTTTGATATTACCATCATTTAGCAAAACTTGCAAATTAATTCATATAAATCTTTTATAGTTTGTACACCTGCTACTTCAGAAAGTGGCACTTTCGCATTATATATCTTTGTTAAATACATCCCTAGGCTGAAAACACCTAATGAATCTACCCCCAAATCATCATATAAATTGGTTTTTTCACCAAATTCTTCTGGTTCTAAACCCATGTAATTCCCTACCTCTAATTTAAATGCTTCTAAACTCAACCCACTCATTATTATTCTCCCCCTAATAATTCTTCTAACTTATTCTTACCAAGTTCTCTTAATGCAGTATAATTTACTTTACCAACCCCTTTGTTTTTAGGGATTTCTTCTATAAATTCTACTTGGTCTGGTATCATATAATAAGGTAATACTTCCTTACAGTACTTTTTAATCTCTTTTAAATTGATTTCACTTTCCCCATCACGCACGATAAATGCCCAAATCATTTCACCATATAAAGGATGTGGTACACCTACTACCCCACAACCAGCTACGCCTTTTATTTTGTTAATACAGTTTTCTACTACAATTGGCGATATAGATTTGCCACCACGTTTAATAAAGTTTTTGTGTCTACCTAATAAAGTAATGGCTTTTTCATCTTCTCTTCTTGCAATATCTCCTGTTTTAAACCAACCATCTTTGAAATAAATCTGACTTTCTTCTACGTTGTTTGCATAACCTTTTACAACGTTATTTCCCTTTATATAAATTTCACCTATTTCACCAATGCCTACAACTTCTCCTGCTTCATTTCTAACCTCAATCGTATTATTTGCCTCTTCAGGTAAATATAAATAATGTAATTTATCTAGACTCTCTGTGATATCAATAGCATTTACCATATATACATTACAGGTTTCTACAAGGCCATAACCATTACTAAAGTATTTAAGTGTCTTTAGGCTGTCTCTTAATCGTTTAATAAGCCCCACAGGACAAAAGTCCATGCCCATACTCACTGTTTTAATGCACTGTAAATTATGTTTTGCTATTTGCCCACTTTGAAGTAACATTTCAAAATAAGCTGGTGGTGCTGTAATTTTCGTTGCTTCTAATTTTTCAGCAAGTTCTAGAAAATGAGCTGGCGATAAGTCTTGTGAATACATCAAAGTTTCACCAGCAAATAAAAAGCCTATCATAACAAGGACTACTGATGTAGACATAGGAAATGCTACAATATTTCTAGCTTCTTTACTTTTATCTCCTTCTGTAACTTTACTAAGTGACCTCACAGCTATTACTTCTTCACCAATATTACCTTGTGACATGTAAACCATTTTAGATACACCTGTTGTCCCTGAAGAAGAACCTATCATTAAATTTAAGTCTGTTTCATGATCATCTATAATATAATCCTCAATATTAATTTTTTTA
>CALGWE010000452.1:0-4818 GCA_937935915.1 uncultured Clostridia bacterium | reverse complement strand
GAGAGTTAACAAGAAATGATTTAAAACAATGCGCAGAAATATTTATTAAAGCCTTTTCAGCAGAAGAATGGGGATGTGCTTGGACTCAAGAGCGTGCAGAAGCCTATTTAGGAGATTATATCGAAAATAAAAAATTTGTAGGCTTTGTTTCTGAAGAAGAGGGGGTGATTAATGGTGCCATTTTTGGTTGTGTGAAAGTAAGCTGGAATAACGATGAGATTTACGTAGACGACTTAGTCGTTGCACCAGAAATGCAACGCTGCGGTATAGGACAAAAATTAATAGATGCCATGAAAGACTATAGCAAGGCCAATAATCTAGCAGGAATCGTATTATATACAAATGAACAAGCACCTGCAAAAAAATTCTATGAAAAGAATGGATTTCAGTTATCACAAGGTACAATTTGCATGTATTGGGTCTAAAATTATAAATAAGAGATTGTGTGAGTCAATCCTTTTGATTAAGTAATAAAAAAGGCAGTGCTGTGAAATTGTAACTTATTTCGCGGCACTGCCTTTTTAAGTTAGCTAAATAGAAGTTTATTCTAGTTCCTTATAAATGGCATAGCCAATCATTAATCCGCCATAGCCACCAATTAGAGATAAAACACCACCCATAATCTGAAAGTTAAGTGTTGTAGTGTCTTCAATACGAGAATAATCGATTGAATCATTTACGCCAACATACTTTTGTAGAGCTCTGAATCTAGCGTTTTCACCAGCTTTAGCTGAATTAAATAAACATATTACCCCAATAATAAAAAGACTACTCATCACAATAATCGCTCTTTTAATAAAGATTTTCTTCATAATATAACCTCTTCCTTATAAAATAAAAACTCTATTTAGTTTAACACAATTAAGAATATAAGTTATCTAAATGTGCAAAATGATACATACTAAAAAGAAAAAAAGATAGATTGAATAATAGTACGAGGTGAAAAATGGATTATTTAGAAGTCGTCAAAAACTGGCGCAATAAGCGTATTAAAGATATAACGGATTTGGAAATTGCATTAGAGGTGCCTTCGATAAAACCGAACGCATAGACAGCTTCGTAGAATTCCTAAAAGAACAAAGCATTAAAACTTGGACCAAAAGAAAAAGAACCCGAAAGGCACTAACCCCACCCCCAGACGATAGCTATGATACCTTCTACCACCCACATCATCCAACAACCACACCAAAGGTAGAGGTAGATAAACAGTAAGTTAAACTAGGATAAAATGAAGAACATAGCTACTTAAACCTAGGATATAGTAAGCCTTAAAGAAAAAAATAGATATATTAGGGAGATATAAAACATGAAAAAAGTATACTTCGATGAAACAGAAAATCATAAATGCATAGGAATATTCATAAGAGACACCCAAGTCATTCGTGCTGGAACAACCATTAATGCCATGCCTATAAGCGATAAAAATGAGCAATACAACCAAATAGCAGAAGATTACGATTTACATTTTATCTTCGAAGACCAGATCCCAAACATCAATTTCTACACAATCCCACAAATAGACATCATAGCCACAGACAGTAACGGCGGCTATATAGGCACCATAGGCCAATTCATAGACCTATCCGCACCTAACCCCATTTGCTACATCGATGCCAACCAAAATGCCTACCTCATAGCCCCAAATATGCAAAATCTCCTCCAAAATCTAGCCACTTGGAAAAACAACCTAACACCATACAAAAAAATAACATTCTACAAATCCAAAACCCAAGCCCAACAACAACTAGAATTCATAACAATCCAAGACCTAGAGGTAGAGAAAGAGAATAAACTGTAAACATCCACAAAAAACGTTCCCCCGACCTAACAAATGCGGTGCCACCTGTTTGGGCTGCCTAACAAACGAAAAAGCGGGTGTGGGTAAGGTGGGAGTGTCACATTTTATTAAGCTTCGAGCGAAGCGAGGCTTAAAGAAAATGTGACCTCCCACCTTATCCACACCCAATCTTCTTCTAAAAAGGTAGCAGCCCCAGCACCACAATTATATGGTCATCACTCCATTAAAGCGCGCCAAGTAAGCCTGATGTGCTTCATAGTTAGGGTCAAACGCCCCAACCTTTCTCCAAAATGAGCGGTCATGATTTAAGTGGAGTATATGGCATAACTCATGGATCACTACATAATCAATCACATTTAAAGGTGCCATAGATAATCTATAATTAAATGTTAATTCTTTTAAATTATTGCATGTCCCCCAAGATTTTGGTGAGTCTACAATCATCATACTTTTTGATTTGACACCAATGACTTTTTCAAAGTGTTTGACGCGTTTTTTGATGATTTCTTTGGTTTTAGTAGTATAAAACTTTTTAAGTGCTACTTGCACTTCGTCTTCAGTTTCAGGAATGACTTCTAGAAGCTGGCCTAAAGTACAAGCCTTTCCAAGATATAAGAAGTTTTCATCTTCGTTGTATTTCTTTTGGCTTGAAATAAACTTTCTGTTTTCAAGGCGCTTTTGAAAATCTACTAAGACTTTACTATTGGCTCTCATAAAGGCCATAATGTCTTCTTCTGTAGATTTGGAAGGTGCTTTTACTGTAATATGGCCTTCTGGCGTTGCTTCTAAGGTCATTTTTTTACGTTTGCTATATTGCACATGAAAGAAAATTTCTGTATCCTTAAGTGTTATTTGCATAAGTATTCTCCATAAAATAGTATAAGTAATATAATAAGTCAATTATAACATGAGAAAGAAAATAGGACTATAAGGACTAAGGAGGGAAACTAGATGGCACTACTAAGCAAAAAAAGTAAGCTTAAAGAAGTTTATGCAAATCCAGTGGGGAAAGATATTTGTAATCGTTTACTATGTACCCTGGGGAAAAGTGAAGGCTTAATCAATAATCCTATAGTGGGAAACATACGTTTAAAAACGATTATGTCCTTTACAAAACGTATACTGGATAAAGATTTTTGGGAGACATTTTTGACATTACTTAATGAAGCGGAAATGCCAGTCGCAAAGTGTGAAGAAGAGATTATAGAAACTTGGTGGAAAGAGGCCGTTGTCTATCAGATTTATCCTAGAAGCTTTAAAGATAGTAATGGAGATGGCATAGGGGATTTAAAGGGGATTATAGAAAAGTTAGATTATCTGAAAGATTTAGGGATAGATATCATATGGCTATCGCCTATATATGATTCACCTAATGATGATAATGGGTATGATATTAGAGACTACTATAAGATTATGGAAGAGTTCGGAACCATGGAGGACTTTGATAAGTTACTAGAGGAAGTCCATAAAAGAAAGATGAGGCTGATTATGGATTTGGTAGTCAATCACACCTCTGATGAACATCCTTGGTTTAAAGAAGCCATAAAAGACCCCGCCTCACCTTATAGGGACTATTATTTTTTCAAAGAAGGCAGCAAGGACAAGGTGCCTAATAACTGGACATCTTACTTTAGCGGTTCTACTTGGAATTACTATGAAACCATCAAAAGCTGGGGCCTTCATTTATTCTCTAAGAAACAAATGGACCTGAACTGGGATAATCCTAAAGTGCGATTAGAGATTTATCGCATGATGAACTGGTGGCTCAAAAAGGGCATAGATGGTTTTAGGCTGGATGTTATTAATTATATTTCTAAGCATCAGGACTTACCTAATGGCAATACGAGCATTGGACAAATGATGGGGTATTATGGCGTAGAACACTATTTTTATGGGCCTCGTTTACATGATTACTTAAGAGAAATGCGTGAGCAGACCTTTGGGAATTATGATGTAATGACAGTGGGGGAAACGCCAGGGGTAGGACTTGAGATGAGTAAGCAGCTTACAGCTAGGGAACGGAAAGAATTAGATATGATTTTTTCCTTTGATCAATTAGAATCAGCTGGACATGTACGTTTCGATGTATATGACTATGATTTGAATTATTTAAAACAATATCTCATAAAGTGGATGAAAGAGTATGGGAATAATTGCTGGATGAGTTTGTTTTATGAAAATCATGATAATCCACGGATGATTTCTAAAGTGGATAAAAGGCCAGAGTACCGTGTGGTATTAGGCAAGTTACTCGCAATAATTCAGCTTACCTTAAAGGGGACACCATTTATTTTTCAAGGACAGGAACTTGGGGTGATTAATAAAGCTTTTACGAAAATAGAGGACTTTAAAGATATTGAAAGCCTCAATTTATATGAGGAGCTCATACAAAAAATGCCGGAGGAAATGGCTTTTCAAAAGATTTTAAGTGGTAGTAGAGATCATGGACGTAGTACCATGCCCTGGGATGACACAGCTTCAGGTGGTTTTACGACAGGAATCCCATGGATTAAAGGGGATGAAGACTACAAGACATTTAATGCCATGAGTGAAATGATGCAGGAAAATTCTATTTATCACTTCTATAAACGATTAATAGCACTACGTAAAACACATAAAGCTTTAGTTTATGGCACAGTAGATTTTATTAATGAAAAGCAGAAGAATGTATTTACTTACTATAGAACATTTGAGAGCAAGTGCTTTTATATTGAATGTAATTTAAGTAGTAAATTTATAAAGCGTAAACAAAGTGTGAACGGGTATAAAAAGATCCTTTGTAATTACCGAGAAGAGAGCAAATCATTAAGGCCTTATGAAGCGAGTTTATATGAGGTTTTGTAATAAAAATGCAATACAAGTGTTATAGTATAAAAGAATTTAGATATGTTATAATTGGCTAAACATAAAGTGTATGAGATATTTATATTTATGCACAAGATATTTATAAGGAGGAAAATATGGGATTATATGATAAGTTAACAGGTAAGGCTTCAGTTGGAGCAGATTTAAAATATGTG
>CALGWE010000451.1:0-1781 GCA_937935915.1 uncultured Clostridia bacterium | reverse complement strand
GCTGCCAGCGGAATCTGTCATAGTTTCACCCCTGATGGTAGATGTATTTCTCTTCTTAAAATCCTGCTGACAAATTATTGTATTTATGATTGTGCCTACTGTATCAACAAACGTTCTAATGATGTCCCCCGTGCAGCATTTACACCTCAAGAAGTTATAGATCTTACCATTAACTTTTATAGACGCAACTATATTGAAGGGTTATTCCTAAGCTCTGCCATTATCAAAAATCCTAATCATACTATGGAAATGTTATTACAAGTGGCTAAAAAACTGCGACTAGAAGAAAATTTTAATGGCTATATTCATATGAAAGCAATTCCTGGTGCTAGTGAAGAACTTATTCATGAGGCCGGACTCTATGTGGATCGAATGAGTGTTAATATTGAACTACCTTCTGAGAATTCTCTTAAACTCCTTGCACCAGATAAAGATAAAAAATCTATTTTAGCACCTATGCGTAGCATTGGTTCACAAATTAAATCTGCTAAAGAAGCTCGTAAAACCTCTAAAAAAGCACCGCTTTTTGTACCTGGTGGACAAAGCACACAGCTCATCATTGGGGCCACACCAGAAACAGATCTTAAGATTTTAAACTTAAGTGAAAATCTTTATAACAAATATAATTTAAAACGTGTTTACTACTCCGCTTATACGCCAGTAAATACTGGTAGTAATCTACCAGAATTAAAAACCCCTCCTACCTTGAGAGAACATAGACTTTATCAAGGCGATTGGCTTTTACGCCTTTATGGCTTTAAGGCTCATGAACTTTTAAGTGAAGAAAAACCTCAATTTGATGTACATCTTGACCCTAAATGTAATTGGGCACTTAATAACTTACACCTCTTTCCTGTTGAGATTAATAAGGCACCTTATGAAATGCTTTTAAGAGTTCCTGGTATCGGTATTCGCGGCGCTAAGAAGATTGTTATGAGTAGACGTGTTGCACCACTTAACTATGACGATTTGAAAAAGTTAGGCATAGTGCTTAAGAGAGCTCAATTCTTTATTACTTGTAATACAAAGTATTATGGTAGCACAGATATAGATGATATTCAGATTCGCCGCAAACTTGTTCCTCAGTTTGAGTTTGATGAAGCACTTCCTTATGAACAGCTTAGTTTATTTACATTACCTAATACATCTCAAACCAGTAATCTGCTTCTAAATGCTTCGCCTAATGTTAAACCAATTTTACTTCAAGATAGCATTTCTGCTTTAACAGGAGAATTATAAATAGAAAGGATGTTTTGAATGATAGATTACTTATATGATGGATCTTTCGACGGACTTTTAACTTGTATTTTTTATGCCTATAATGACAAAGAAGCATCTTCTATATTTCGAGAAG
Organism: uncultured Clostridia bacterium; assembly: GCA_937935915.1. Lineage (GTDB taxonomy): Bacteria > Bacillota > Clostridia > Lachnospirales > Cellulosilyticaceae > Cellulosilyticum. The sequence goes on along the minus strand of CALGWE010000451.1, from coordinate 427 downwards.
ATGCTTATCATCCAAACTTATTTACAACCTCTAAAAGTATTCAAAAGAATTTATCCTACACTACTTTATCTAATGTTTACTATGTTTATTTAAGCGAATATGAGGATGCAGAAACTTTAATCCTACATTATTTACGCCTTTGCTATAAACATACAGATAAAATTAATTTAGCCAAAAATAATGACATTATTCGTAAAATCGATTTATATGCTAAACGTGTAGGACATGAGGTGCATCGCTTTACTGGATTTGTACGTTTTAAAGAACTTGCACCACTAATGTTCTATGCCCAAATTGAACCTGATCACTTTATACTGCCACTTCTTATGAAACATTTTGTAAATCGCTTTTCTGATCAAGGCTTTATTATCCATGATTTAAAAAGACAGGTTGCACTTATTTACAATAAAAAAGATGCTTTCCTCCA
>CALGWE010000450.1:0-8083 GCA_937935915.1 uncultured Clostridia bacterium | reverse complement strand
TCATATATGACATCACTGCCCCTGTTCTACACCATCCAGTTTGAACTTCATCTAATAAGAGAAGCATACCTTTTTCATCACAAAATTCTCTAAGACCTTTCATGAATTCCATTGTTGCTGGATGCACACCGCCTTCCCCTTGAACTGGCTCAATCATAATGGCGATTGTATTTTCTGTACAAGCATTTTTGAAAGCTTCTAAATCATTGTATGGTGCATATGAGAAACCATATGTCATTGGTCCGAAACCAACTTGGCATCCGTTGCCTGGTTGTCCTGTAGCTGACATAGCACCAAATGTTCTACCGTGGAATCCCATCTTTGCAGTTACGATATGATAACGGTTCGGTCCGTATTTTTCAATACCATATTTACGTGCCATTTTAATCATTGCTTCATTTGCTTCTGTACCTGAGTTTTGATAAAAGATTTTATCCATGCCAAGTGTTGTACAAATCTTTTCAGCAAGTAAGGCTTGTGGAATTGTATATGGATAATTGAATGTATGCATAATATCATCTACTTGATCTTTTACTGCAGCTACAACTTTTGGATTTCTACTCCCTGCATTATTTACAGCAATCCCTGCATAGAAATCAAGGTATGGTGTGCCTTTTTCATCATATAAATACATGCCTTCAGCTGTTTCAGCAAGGAAGTCAAATCTTTCATATGTCTCAATCATATATGTATTTACTTTCTCTTTAATATCTTCTACTGTTAATCCTGTGTCTTTTAATTTCATAATTCAAACCCTCCATTTTCTCTATTTTTCTACATAAAAAAAGCAAAGTCACTCTATATAAAATATAAAGCGCCTTTGCTTTTGTTTGTCTATTATTTTGTACACGTATAAAATATCACGTTTAATATATTGTGTCAACAACTTTTCAAAACAATATATATTTTCTAGCTTTTCTAATAATATATTGTAATAAACTGTTCAATATATTGATTTTTAGTAGCCTTCTTATACATTATATTGCACAGTTAATATATCACTATATAACACAATTAATCTTGCTATATAGCTTGCTCACAATTTGCCTTAATAGCTGTAATAACACCCATCAGCTCTCTTGCATCTTGCATGTTGTCTTTAAAAATAGAAGTGATGCTTCCTAGACTTCTAAATGGTTCTTCCATAAGTACTCTGTTGTCCTCAATCATACCATTTGCCACAATGTAATCTACTATCAGCTTCACAAAGCGTATCTGCATGGCATTTAACTTTTCTTCACTTAAGAAGCTTGAAAATGCTTCATTAGCTGCGCCCCTATCAAGCCCCACAATCTTTCTAACCAGCTTGCTGACAGGTGTATCACCATACTCTTTCTCATACTCTGCCTTACTACCAAGCTCTTCCCACATAATACGTTCAAGGGTTTTCATATCCTCTTTTGTGAGCTGCTTATTGTTACGTAGCTTGTAAATGGCAAGCTCATCTTGATGTGCTTTGAGATAATGCTCCACCTTCTTCTTATAATCTTTAAGGTCATTGCTATTGTACATTGCCCCATTTTCACTTACTTCAAGGATTTCGTCTCTAAAGTTAGTATAATAGATTTTCTGCTTGTTTCTTTCAATAAATTTAATAAGTTCTCTTAAGGCTTCCCTCACTTCTTCAAGTTCAAGAATATCTGCACTTTCCCAAAACTCGTCTGTCTGCACTTTTTCAATGATGTACTTTTGTTCCATAACCTGTGGTACAGAACTTAGTTTTGAGAGTTCTTCGGCTGTTTGAATGATACTTCTAATTGGCTTACTCGCATTCTTATTTTGAAGATAAGCAAGCTCTACTGTATAAATGAGATAGTCAAATCGCTTAGCTAGTTCATCATCATTAAGAAGCGTTACAAGTGGTGCGATATGTTCCTTAATTTCTGCCACACTTGCTGTACCTAAGTTCTGCCATGCATCCTTGTTTCTATATGTCTCAACATATCTTTGATGCATCTTAACTCTAAAACTTTCTTCATTTAAGGCTCTAGTAGCTTCTAAAAGCTCACTTACAATCTCTTCTCTATAAGCTTTATAATTCTCTTCTCGATACTTAATATCTTGAAGCTCTCTTGCCATCTCTACCTTAGTGTTAAAGATTTTTTCTGTTAAGCCTTCACCTATCTTAGTTTCCATGCCTTTTGGATTAGCTCTAAAGAAGTCGAAGTTGTTGCAAAAGTCAAAGATAAGGAAACTTTCTTTATCCATTCCCACACCTAATAAATCTTTGCAAAGTCTTGTACCACGCCCTATCATCTGCCAGAACTTAGATTTAGAACGTACTTTTTTAAAGAATACAAGATTAAGTACCTCAGGAATATCCACACCTGTGTCGAGCATATCAACTGATACAGCTATCTGTGGCATCTTCTCTTTAGTACTAAAATCATCAATAAGTGTATCTACATAATTAATGCTATAGTCAATTTGTTTAATGAAGTGTGCTCCATACTCAGGATAAATCTTATTGAAGCGCTCTACAATTGCCTGTGCATGACGGCTGTTCTTAGCAAATATAATAGTCTTCCCAATCTTGTCTCCACCTTCTATGCGAAGCCCTCTTTCCATAAGCTGATTAAGTACCATATCAATGGTATTAGCATTAAAGAGCCATTCATTAATCGCATTATTTGATACCACATCATCTACAGTTTCATCATCTTCAAATGTCTTTTCAAACTCTTCTTTTTCTTCCTCACTAAGGTCATCATAATGAATCCCCTCTTCCATGATTTTAGATTTCACTTCAATGGTGCGATAGTCCACCAAATACCCATCCTCTACTGCTTTTTCAAGTTCATAAGCAAAGGTTGGTACACCACTTTCAAGTTCAAAGATAGAATAGGTATTCTTATCAATCTCATCCTTAGGTGTGGCTGTAAGTCCTAAGAGCATGGCATCAAAGTACTCAAAGATATCTCTGTACTTTTTGTAAATGCTTCGGTGACTCTCATCCACAATGATAAGGTCAAAGTGCCCAGGTGTGAAAAGCTTCTTACCATCTTTACGCTTCGCTTCATCAATGGCATTCATCATAGTTGGGTAAGTTGAAAAAATCATTCTTGCTTGTTCGGGGTTATCTTTTCCATCTAACAAATTACATAGTGTCAGACTTGGGAGTAAATTGCTAAAGTTATTTTTAGCTTGTCTTACCAACGCTTTTCTATCTGCTAAGAAAAGAATGTTCTTCACATAGTTATGTCGCATAAGTACATCTACAATTGAAATAGCCGTTCTAGTCTTTCCACTTCCTGTTGCCATTACAAGGAGCATCTTTCTATGTTTAGTCTCAATGGCGTCACACACCGACATAATGGCTTCCTTTTGATAGTAACGATTTGAAATATTATCATTAATTTCTACAGCAGTAAATGGCTTCTTACTAGTTCTTCTATCCACCATAAGTTGTAACTCTTCTTTAGTAAAGATGGCTGAAACACGTCTTTGTGGATAGTCCTCTGCATCATTCGTAAAGTAAATCTCAAAGCCATTAGTTGTAAAAATCAGCGGTCTTTGTCCTGTCATATTATGTAAGCAATCTGCATAAAGCTTCGCTTGCTGTGAACCTACTCTAGGGTCTTTACCTGTCTTTTTAGCTTCTACAATCGCTAAAGGCTTTCCATTATTTCCATAAAGCACGTAATCCACAAAACCTGTCCCTGTGGCATTTGGCATCCCCTCTACAGGTACTTCCACCACACAATCACGCCCTATATCCCATCCTGCTAGTTTCAGTTCTATATCAATGTATTTAGCTCTTGTTTGAGCTTCACTTAAGGCATCCACCTCAAAATCATGCTGCTCAGTATTAGCTTTTCTCTGAGCGGTCATAGCTGCTCTAAGTGCTTCATTTTCCTTACGAATTTCCTCAATACGTTTATCTTTGCTACTTAGTCTCTCATATAAGTCTTGTAATTCCTGTGGTCTTGTACGCTTCTCTTCTCCTGTAAGAAGAATGCTCTCATCAAATTCACCACAAGTATATTCCTCTGCATAGCAATAATCAATCCAACGAATGACTTCATGCAGGTTTCTCAGTGAAAGAACTGCTTCATCCCTTGTAATATTTGCATTAGTATGCACTGCTGTGTTCCCAAGTCTAATGATATACTTAATCATTGGAAACAACTTAGGCTCAATAATCTGCCTAAAAGTTGGCTCATGAATTAAGCTTGAGATATTGTCTTGATAAGGTACAGTCAAGTCATCATCAAAACTATACACCCACTTCACAGCAAGCTCTACAGCACGTCTTGAGAGAATGGCACAAGTAGCAGGCGACACTAGCAGACTCTTCTCTGCTTCAATGCTACTATTTGCAAAGCTCTCAAATTGCTTTTTTGTTTTTAGAAAATCAAAGTTTGTACACATACTAGCCCCCTTGTATAAGTTATTTCAAATTAAATTATTCTTTTTGCTCAATCTTAGCTTTAAATTCATCTAAATTAGCCGCTCTAGCAGCTAACTTATTCCATTTCTTGAGTGTCTCAATGTCTTTTTGTTCCTCTACCTTGTTATGAATATCCTCTGGAATTTTTCCTAAATCACTTAGTAAGTCCAGTATAGCCGTCTTAATTCCCTGTTCTATTCCCTGTTCTATTCCCTGTTCTATTCCCTGTTCTATTCCTCTTTTTTCTACTTCTGGATCATATAATGTTTTTGTCATTTTAGTCACCTCTTTCTCTATTCCCTCATCATTTAAATAGTTCCTATTTAAATACTCAATTAAATTCTGCACTGCTAATAACATCTTATGAAAATCTTCACCTAATATCTCTTCACTTTCGAAGAGTTCTTTGGATTCATAAGCTAATCTTCTAGCTAAATCTCTAGCTATATTAGAAAGTTCATTAATACGATCTATATCGTTCTTTTGACTAGCTAACTCTAACTCTTTTCTTAAATTAAACAATTGTAAAGGTAAAAGTGGATACATCTTCTTTTCTCTTAACTCTTCATCTGTGTATTCCCAATACCTGATAACATCAACCTTATAGATGATTTCTTGATCATTAGGAAATATTATTTTTAGGTTTAAAATATCTTCAATATTTCTATTCTCTTCAAAAAAGATTACCTTTTGCCTTGGAAAGTAAATCGTCTTTATTCCATCTGCTTTTTCTTTATTTTGCCTTGCTTGTTCCTTACCTTTTCTAAAGCCATATTCAAACATCCGTACAACCATAGTCGTATCATTTTTTGTTTGAAATTCTATATGATAACTTACCTTATCCTGTTTTTGATTTATTAAATCTAAGAATATATCTCCTCTGAGTATTCCTAGGTCATCTTCTATAAATTCATTATTACTCACTGCAATTTCTACTTCTTCTGGATTATATGTTTCATTAAATACACCATTTAAAAGCTTTACCAATACTTGATTAGAGGTGGAAAATAAAAATTTTAATACCTCATCTAACTTAATACGCTCTTTTTCCAATTTGATACCACCTCTCTTATTAAAGTATAGCTTAAAATTTCTTAACTTAAAAGCTGTAACATAAGTTTATGCATTGCTCTATTTCAACTATTAAATTATTCATATACCCACCTCTATACTTTACCTTTATTTAAGCATTCTAAGTATAGCCAAAAAATATTGAGATTCTACATCAAAAAACACCATAGTATGCTGATACAAATACTACAGTGTTTTTTGAAAAACTTATTTGGTTTTATATTTTGCAAGTACATTTAATCGTTTACTCCATAGTTAGATAAATAAACTTGGATACTCTTGTATTGCTCTACTTATAATTTTACTAATTCTTTCATTATCAATCTTTTGAAGAAGTTCTTTTACCTTCTTAGTATCAAAACGAATAGTAGGGGTACATACCTCAAATTGCTTCTTAAAACTTGTATTAAACGGCTTAGACTTAATACGTCTCATATTAATTATAGGACTTGTATACTCAGGATAATGATGTGTATCAGACATTAAACTTAATCCATTATCAAATATTGGGCATGGTCTATACATTTTTGTCTCATCTGAATAAATTATAGCAAGATTAAAGATATGCCTGTCTTCATTCATAACTACCGCATCAAAAGCTAAAATATTGCTTAAGTACTCTGTAATATCAATTTGTGCATACTGTTTAATCGTATTAACTACTAAATCAAAACGTTCTTTAGTAGTTGGCAATCGGTCTATTGTAACCTGTGTAATACCATATAAGGCTAGTATTCTTCCTAATGTTAATATTCTTTCTCCTGGCTTTAAAAAGTCCTTTGAATAACAGGCATCTTGTCCATCAAAGCTACATAACTCATATGTCACAAAGTCAGTTATATTACTACACTTTAATAGCTGACTACAAATATATTCTGCTACATCTTCATATCCTAAATAATTTGTTTTAATCCATATGTTCCCATCTGTGTATTTTGCTTGATTACCTTTGCTAGTTGTGGAATGATGAATAATATCAAAGTCTTCACTATTAATCTCTAATCTTGATATCTTCATAATTAATCTCTTCTCCTTCCCACAAAATCCAGTTATAGTCCTCATGTAATAACCCATGTGTAATTTTTACTATTTCTAGGGGTTCATATAAAGTTAATCCCATAGCTTCTAATAATTCTTTTTTATTTGCTCTACTTTCAGGAAAACATCTTTCTTCTATCCAATCATAAACCTCCTCTATAGTTGGCGTATCTGTTGGAAATTGCTTATCTATAAGTTCTTCACTATATTTTTCTAAAGTTACATCTAGTCCAGAAATAATAACTTTACATACCTTTCTATTTTTATCCATAATGTAAAAAGAACGCATCCTCTCACTCCTTTCTCTTAGGCCTTCTATATGCTTTATCAATTTTTACCTCTAACTATAATTCCCTATAAGTCCTTGATATAAATCGATATATTATACGGTTTAAATCATATTGTATGTTCATTTGTTTTCTATATTATATACTTATTGACCTATCTTAATCAAATTTAAGCCTCTTTATATGAAAACACTATAGTATTATATTTATGAACACTTTCTTATAAAATAATGCCATATACTTATTATCTTATCTTAATGAAAAAGATCACTAGAGTATTTCTTTATACCCTAGTGACCTTCTTCAAAAACTATTCTTCAAAGTTTCTATTTTTAAGTATGTTTATCTGCTTACCAGTCTCAAACTTACTACGATTTGAAATACTGAAGCTTGAAGTTAACCCCATTCTTTCTTTTACCTGATCCTTAGTCCACATTCTTGCCTCTACAACTGCTTTTCCTATTTCAGTTATACCTACTACAATTAAATAATCAAACTCTAAACTTGCAGGTGTCTTGAACTCAATTGCCCCTCTAGTACCATATTGTCTGTTATCATCAAATAATCTCTTCGTTTTAACTTGATACCTAATACCATCTTTATCAACAACATCATAGCCTACATTGCCTTCTTCAACCATATATCCATTTACATATTGAGCTACTAACCATTCTGCCTTTAACCAACTTGGAACTTTAAAGTTTAAATTTTCCATTATCTTATCAAAAATCCCCTCTAATGTTGCTTCGTTGGTCTTATCATTAAACCCATCTCTAAGATTTAATAACAATTGCTTCCAAGGCTTTATAGAACACCCTAAATATGTTTCTACTTCTGCATTAACAAAGTTCTTTTTGAAGTCAAACACATAAGTAGTTGTTGCATTATTATCATATAAACTAGTTCTCATTATAAGAGATTTCTTATTTTCATCATTAAAAAGGATATATTTCAGGCTAATAAAATGCTTCTCATCATTACGCTTAATTGGTTCCAGTAATTCAAGTTTCAGCATATTTCCTCCTCTAAAATAATTCTCCTTTAAATGCTTTTTGCATAAGTGAATTAAAGTTATTTTCTAACTCAGTAAGACTTTGTTCCATTTCAAATTTCAATTTGTCGGCTTGCTGAACAAATTGAGCAAACTCATTTTGAAGTTCTATTGGTGGAATAATAACACTTAATTCGTTTAAAATCTTCAGGTTGATGTTTTTTTGTGCTGACTCAGGAGCTTGTTCTTCAAGTATTCTTTGAAAGAATGTAGATCGGAAGAGCACACGTCTGAACTCCAGTCACC
>CALGWE010000449.1:0-3542 GCA_937935915.1 uncultured Clostridia bacterium | reverse complement strand
AGAATATACAAGCGCACATATTCAAACACCAAGTGAAAGCTATGACATTGAAATCAAAGCATTAGGTGAACATATGATTTATAATGTGCTGGCAGGAATTGCTGTAGCTGAGGCTTGTGGACTTACTGAAGAAGAAATTAAATGTGGTCTTAAAAACTATGCACCAGCTAAAATGCGTATGCATATTACAAAGGGTATCAATAATATGACATTAATTGATGATACTTATAATGCAAGTCCTGAATCAATGAAAGCTGCTTTAAAGGTTTTAAAAGACTATGAAAGCAAAGGCAGAAAAGTCGCTGTTTTAGGTGATATGTTAGAACAAGGTGAATTTGCCCCAGCCCTTCATGCAAGTGTGGGAGAAGCGGCAGCAGCTTTAGGTATTGATCTTTTATGTGCCGTAGGACCACTTGCGCGACATATTTATGAAGGTGCTAAAAAAGCAGGCAATATTCAAGTTGTTTATTATGAAACAAAAGAAGCTTGGATGCAAAACAAGGAGCAATTTTTACAAGATGAGGACACCTTATTATTCAAAGCTTCTAGGGGCATGCATTTCGAAGAAATGGTAGAAGAGTTAGGAAAGGTGAAATCAGATGGAAAATAACGCATTATATGCAGTTTTAATTGCATTCTTTTTAAGTATATTATTAAGCCCGTTTGTCATTCCAATGTTACAACGTCTTAAGTTTGGGCAAAATGTAAGGGATGATGGGCCAAATAGCCATCTAAAAAAGGCAGGGACACCAACAATGGGTGGTGTAATTATTTTAGCAAGTATGGTGATTACTAGCTTATTCTTTATGAAGGGTAATCGTGAAGTACAACTTATTTTACTTGTAACAGTAGGGTTTGGAATCATTGGTTTCTTAGATGACTATATTAAAGTAGTTAAAAAACGTTCATTAGGACTTACAGCAATGCAAAAAATTGTAGGTCAATTAATCGTAACAATTGCATTTGCTTATTTAATCAATACTTATTTAGGTCTTAATACAGAGATTATTGTACCATTTACAGGTGGTAAAGTATGGAATATGGGCATTTTATATTGGCCATTCTTAGTATTTGCGGTACTTGCTGTAGTAAATGCTGTTAACTTAACAGATGGTCTTGATGGTTTAGCTTCAAGTGTTACGGTATTAGTAGCAACTTACTTTGCAGCAATTGCATTAGGTGTAGGGAGTGGTGTATTCCCAATTGCGGCAGCAGCAGTAGGTAGCTTATTAGGATTCTTACTCTTTAATACTTACCCAGCTAAAGTATTCATGGGAGATACAGGTTCTCTTGCACTTGGTGGATTTGTTATTGCTACAGCATTTGTAATGAAGATGCCATTATTTATTTTAATTGTTGGTTTAATTTATGTGATTGAAAATGTATCTGTTATTTTACAGGTATTTTATTTCAAGAAAACAAAGAAAAGATTATTTAGAATGGCACCTATTCACCATCACTTTGAACTTGGTGGATGGCCAGAGACAAAGGTTGTTGCAGTATTTAGCATTGTGACAGCTATTATGTGTTTAATTGGACTCATTGCAAGATAGACATAAAACATGGTAAAGAGCTAGGGAGGAATAACTCATGAGCATGAATGGAAAAAAAGTATTAGTTGTAGGAAATGCACGTAGTGGAATCGGTGCAGCAAAGCTAGCACATGATCACCATGCAGATGTTTGTATTTATGATGGCAAACCATATGAAAAATGGGATGAAAAAGCAAGGGCACAAATCGAATCACTTAAAGCAATTGGGATTAAGTATATTTTAGGTGGCGAGGTAAAAGTAGAAGACTATGATTTATTTATTACAAGCCCAGGGATTTCATTAGAAATTGAGCTTATTCAATCTGCTTTAAAAGCAGGGGTGGAAGTAACTGGTGAATTTGAATTTGCTGCTACATTTTGTAAGGCACCTATTGTAGCCATCACAGGGACAAATGGTAAAACAACAACTACTACATTAGTGGGTGAAATTATGAAAGCTTACAATGAAAATACTTTCGTAGTGGGGAATATCGGCCGTGCCTTTAGTGAAGAAGTAGGCCACATTCCAGCGGATGGTATCGTTGTAGCTGAAGTAAGTAGTTTCCAACTTGAAACAGCTAAAACATTTCATCCTAGAGTAAGTAGTTTATTAAATATCACACCAGACCATTTAAATAGACATCATACAATGGAAAATTATTGTGCTTGTAAATATAATGTGTTTAAAAATCAAACAGCTGATGAATACTGCGTATTAAATACAAGAGATACTTACTATGAAGAAGCTAAAAAACTTTTACCTTGTAAAGAAATTGCCTTTTCTTTAACAGAAGTGCCTGCATGTGGTGCTTATTTAAAAGATGGGATGTTAATGGAAAATATTAGAGGTGAAGAAGTCGTTATTTGTAGTAGTGATGACCTTTATATTAAAGGTTCGCATAATATTGAAAATGCATTAGCAGCCATAGCAATGTGTCGTGCATTTGGTGTACCAGTAGATATTATTAAAAAGGTACTTACAAGCTTTAAAGGTGTAGAACACCGTACAGAGTATGTAACAAATAAAGGTGGCGTAGATTTCTTTAATGATTCTAAAGCAACAAATACAGATGCAGCAAGAGCTGGTCTTGTAGGTCTTAGTGTACTTAAAAAACCTATTCGTCTTATTGCTGGAGGAATGGATAAACAAATTAGTTTCAAAGAATGGATTGCATTATTTGAAGGATTAGTAGCTAAAGTTTATATCATTGGTGAAACAAAAGCACAAATTGTTAAAGAATGTGCTGAGCAAGGATATTATAATGTAGCAACATTTGAAGCATTCGAAGATGCTATTAAAATGGCTTATGCTGAAAGTCATGAAGGAGATTGTATTTTACTATCACCTGCATGTGCAAGCTGGGATATGTTTGAAAGCTATGAACGAAGAGGAGAAATCTTTAAGGAAATCGTACACAATTTGGAAGGGTGAAATAAATGGGAGTAGAACAATCATCAAACCAAGTACGAAAGAAGAAAAAGACAAGTGTAGCAATGCCTGATTACGTTATGATGGCAGTAATATTACTTATTTTTGCTTTTGGTGTTGTAATGGTATATAGTGCAAGCTTTTATTTTTGCGTAAAAACAATTAGGTATAGGTGGAATAGGAGTCATAGCCATGTTATGGCTTACCTATAGATTTGATTATCATATCTTTTCAGTACCAATTATTAACTGGGCTATTTATTTAACAAGTATTGCATTGTCTGTTTTAGTTATGTTTATCGGAAAAGAAGTAAATGGTGCAAAAAGATGGATTAAACTTCCGTTCGAACAGCAGCTGCAGCCGGCAGAGATTGCCAAGATTGCGATCATATTGTTTATTCCAGCATTGATCTGTACGATGGGAAGAGAGATAAAGACGCTGGAAGGAATTGTGAAAGTACTGGCATGGGGGGCTTTTTCAGCAGCAGTAGTCTTTATTATTACAGAAAATTTAAGTACGGCAATTATTGTTATGGGAATTACGTGTATTATGATTTTTGTGGTACATCCAAAGACAAGAAT
>CALGWE010000448.1:0-1686 GCA_937935915.1 uncultured Clostridia bacterium | reverse complement strand
TATGCCGCTTCCTTCTTTACCACTACTTCTCGCTTCACTACTTCTAAAAAATCTATCAAATATACGTTCTTGTTCTTCTTTTTTGATCCCTATTCCGGTATCTTCTACTGCTATCTTTATCGTTTTATCTTTCCTAGAAACAGTAATGCTCACCTCATCTCCAGCATTTGTGTATTTTAATGCATTCTCCACTAAAATGACGATGCACCTTTTCATCTTGCTTTTATCCCAATTAACTTCTATATCTTCTTCAATTAAATTTACTTTGAATGTCTTTTCTTGAAGTTCAGCAAAGTCCGTATAAAACTCACCGATTTCACTTATAAATTCATTTAGACTAAAATTTGTAAGCTCTAATTTCATCCCCATATCTTCCTTAGACATTAATAATAAATCACTGTTTAACTTTTCAAGTCCCCTAATTTCTTTCATAATAATAGAAAGTTCTTCATAATGCTCTTCTAACTTATCCTCTTTGCATCTTACTAACAATTCTAGGCGTCCCTTAATAATAGCTAAAGGCGTACGCATCTCATGAGAAGCATCTTGTATAAATGCTAACTGCTTATTATATACAACTTTTAGAGGTTTTAATATACTAACCGCTAAATAAGAGGCTAATATAAGTGCTATCACAATAAGTATTAAGAAGCTAATTCCTAAACTTCTTTCCAGTGCCCTCACTGAGGCAATTTCTTGATTCACATTTACTAAAAGCTGTACTTTAAGTCCCTGTTTTGTAAATTGCACGGCTCGATAAGTATACCCCCCATCCTCTAAAGTAAATATTTCATCCTCTGGTTTTTCATTAAAATTAGGATATAAATCATCGCCTTCATATTCATGAGGACTCTGATCTACTAACTTATCATCTAACCATACAAAGCTTATCAAATCAGAAGTCAAAGGTGGTGGTATAACAACTTTTGAAATATGTTCCCCTTTATACTTAATAACTGCCGGGTCATGAATTACACGATTACGTTGCGTTTGAATTTGTTGGTCTACATCTTTAAAAACACGTCCCTTATAAAGCTGTGCTGTGATCAAGGCATAGATTAAAAGTGCTACCATTACACTGCCAACACTAATAACTATAATATTTTTTCTTGTACGCTTAAAAATATCTCTTTCTTTCATTAACTTATTTTATCCTCTTCTAAGATATAGCCCATGCCCCTTTTAGTCACTAAATACTTTCCGTAATCATAGACATTAAGTTTTTTACGTAGATGGCTCATATAAACTTCCACAATCTCAGTAGATGCATCACTATCATATCCACAGATTCTATCAAAAATTTGTTCTTTAAATAGTAAAATCCCTTGATTAAGCATAAAATACTGTAATAAGTTATACAACCTTTCATTAAGGTCTACTTTTTCACCTCTTATAGTGACTATATTTTTACTTAAATCCATATGTAAATCTTTAAAAACTAAGGTATGATCATTTGCTATTTTTCCCATACTTTTTAAAATAATTTTCATACGTGCCTTAAGCTCTTCCATAAAAAATGGCTTAGTTAAATAATCCTGGGCTCCCAAATCAAATGCTCTTAATTTATCATTTAAGTCTTCTTTGGCTGTAAGCATAAGTACCCCTACATTAATTGCTTTCTTTTTTATATGACTTAATACACTCATGCCATCCACCCCAGGTAACATCAAATCTAAAATAACTAAA
>CALGWE010000447.1:0-3157 GCA_937935915.1 uncultured Clostridia bacterium | reverse complement strand
GGTGAAAGTTTTATGTACTTAGGGCGTAACTATTCCATGCAGATTATCATAGATGAAAACATCAAAAAGCCAGAAGTGAAGCTTTTAAGAGGTAAATTCTATGTAACAGCGCCTTCAAAAGATGAAATAGCCATTAAAGAGGCCATGGAAGTTTGGTATAGAAGAAAAGCAGAAGAGCAAGTTAAAGCACGCCTCAAATACTATGCCCCTTATTTTAGTGAGCAGCCAACAGCCATTAAAATCAAAGAGCAGAAAAAACGCTGGGGAAGTTGTACTAGCAAAAATGAACTCCTATTTAATTGGAGGGCTGTCATGGCCAAAGCCCCAGCACTAGATTATATCATTGTGCATGAAATGTGCCACTTAACCCATAAAGACCATTCCAAAGACTTCTGGCAGCAGCTTAGTATGATTATGCCAGATTATGAAGTACGAAAAGAATGGTTAAAAAATTATGGCATCAATATGGATTTATAAATAATAGAGCCTAACATAACTACGTAAACAACTTAAATGAAAGTTAGCATATGTAGTCATGTTAGGCATTTTTATATGGGTAAAAGATTTGCAACAAAGCAGAATTGATGCTTACAATTCAGTAAGAAGATGCACTGCGCCAAAAGGCTATGATCACTTTAGCGCTTTTTGAGGTCAAAACGGTCTGCATTCATGACTTTATTCCATACAGAAATAAAATCATTTACAAATTTCTTTTCGTTACTTGGTGAAGCATAAACTTCAGCAAGGGCGCGAAGCTGTGAATTGTAGCCAAAGATGAGATCAACTTTTGTGGCAGTCCAGAGAGGTTTGCCGTTTGTTCTGCTGCAGCCTATATAGAGATTTGAATTGTCTTTTGAAGGAGTCCAGACAGTATTAATATCGAGAAGATTGACGAAAAAGTCATTGGTGAGCATTGATTTTCTATGTGTCAGAACGCCTGCCTGACATTCATTATAATTTAAGTTTAGCACACGCATACCGCCTAATAGAACAGTCATCTCAGGTGCTGTAAGTGTAAGTAGCTGTGCTTTATCAATAAGCATTTGAGGTACACAGTCTAAATATTGTTCCTCGGCATAATTTCTAAATCCATCTACTTTGGGTTCTAGTACTTCAAATGACTTAACATCAGTTTCTTCCTGGCAAGCGTCCATTCTGCCAGGTAAAAATGGTACATGGATATTGTTGTAGCCTGCATTTTTAAGTGCCATTTCGAGACCTACGCAGCCGCCTAATACGATAAGGTCAGCAAGGGACACTTTTCTGTAACGGCTGTAGCGGTTGAAGGCTGTCTGTATGTCTTCTAATGTTTGTAGGATAGGGACGAGTTTTCATTTACCGGCCAGTTAATTTGAGGGTTTAGGCGTATTCTGGCCCCATTTGCACCGCCACGCCTGTCGGACCCTCTGAAGGTGGAAGCTGATGCCCATGCTGTTTTCATAAGCTGAGAAATGGTTAATTTGGAATTAATAAGCATTTTCTTCAGCTGGTAGATATCTTTGCTATTTATAATTTGGGCGGGTGCTTTTGGAATAGGGTCTTGCCAGATGAATTGTTCCTTTGGTATGTCTGGTCCAAGATATCTGGTTACAGGTCCCATATCTCGGTGAATCAGTTTAAACCATGCGCGGGCGAAAGCTTTTTCAAATTCTTCAGGGTGGTCTAAATAGTTTTTTGCAATTTTTTTGTAGATTGGGTCATAAAGAATGCCTAAATCTGCGGTTGTCATTATAGGGGCATGCTTTTTATTTTTATCAAAGGCATCTTCTACCATACCAGATTCAGGTACATTTTTTGCCTGCCACTGGAAGGCACCTGCTGGACTTTTTATAAGCTCCCAATCATATTTAAATAATGTTATCAAATAACCCATATCCCATGTTGTAGGATGAGGTTTCCAAGCACCTTCAATACCGCTGGTTATTGTATCATCAGCATATCCAGTACCATAACTGTTATACCAGCCAAAGCCTTGCTGCTGGATTGGGGCTTTATCTGGTGGTGGGCCTACATATGTAGCAGGAGCAGCACCATGAGCTTTACCAAAAGTATGTCCTCCAGCAATAAGTGCAACTGTTTCTTCATCATTCATTCCCATATTGCTAAATGTGGCACGTACATCTTCTGCAGATTTTAGCGGATCGGGTTCACCATTATGGCCTTCAGGATTAACATATATAAGTCCCATCTGTACAGCTGCCAGAGGATTTTCAAGTTCACCAGGAGTCAGCGATGTTTTGTTTGGAAATTCATTTTCTGGATTTCCCCAGTATGTGTCAGTCTGAGGTTCCCAGACATCTTCCCTTCCACCTGCAAATCCTATTGTTTTAAGCCCCATTAGTTCAAAGGCACAGTTGCCGGCTAAAACAAATAAATCTGCCCATGAAATGTTGTTGCCATATTTTTTCTTAATAGGCCACAAAAGTCTGCGGGCTTTATCAAGATTGGCATTATCAGGCAGCTGTTTATAGGCGTAAAGCGCTGGGTTCAGCGGCTGGAACCACCGCGGCCGTCTTTTATACGGTAGGTGCCTGCACTATGCCATGCCATACGGATTAGAAATGGCCCATAGTTTCCATAATCTGCAGGCCACCATTCCTGTGAGTCAGTCATCATCTGGTATAAATCCTTTTTTACCTCATTAAAAGGCAATTTATTAAAAGCATCGGCATAATTAAAATCAGGACTCATTGGGTCTACTAAAGAAGAATTCAGGCTGAGAATATTAAGATGAAGATCATAATCATTGCAGTTTAAGGCATTTAAGTCAGTGGTGGACATAGATGTATTTCTAGATAGGGGTGATTTAGATGGATGCATATTAAACCTCCTTTTAGAGATGGATGGATTAGCTGCTTGAAAATATGGATAGAAGTAGACTTATAAAACGAAAGTGTTTTCTAGAATATTGTATTAGTTAACTTAGTGTAATTATGATTAAAATAGTATATAGGAATTTCTGAGGAAGTATTATTAGCAGCAAGTATGGGGATATTTGAATATTATTTTGCTGATGAAAAAGTTGTTCAGTTTAGACGTATGTTGACTATTGAGCAGTTTAAAAATGAGAAGATGGCTAAGACATATCGTGAACTTAACATAGAAGCTGCTTTAAGTTTTCAGACAAAGGTATTTGAAATGTCAGTTGAAAGTGGAA
>CALGWE010000446.1:0-3156 GCA_937935915.1 uncultured Clostridia bacterium | reverse complement strand
TGAATGTGGTATGTAAACAATATCATCTAGCCCTTGAAGTAATTTTCCTATATTTACAGCATAATGTTTATAAATACCAAACCTTTTATCTGGCAAATTATATTTAGGAATATTGTAGTGATAATAAAGCCCTGCTTGTGCTCCCCAACAAATATGGAAAGTTGATGTCACATGGGTATTAGTCCACTCCATAATTTCCTTTAATTCATCCCAATAATTGACTTCCTCAAAAGGCATCTGTTCTGCTGGTGCCCCAGTTATAATCATACCATCATATTTTTTATGCTTAATTTTATCAAAGGTTGTATAAAAATTCTCTAAATACTCTCTTGATGTATGCTTACTTTCATGTGTACTTGGACTTAATAAAGTAAGGTCTATTTGAAGCGGCGTATTACTTAATAGTCTTATCAGTTGCACTTCTGTTTCTTGCTTCTTCGGCATTAAATTCATAATAACGATTTTGAGCTCACGAATATCTTGTGTAATCGCTCTTGCTTCGTCCATTACAAATATATTTTCTTTCTGTAATATTTCTATTGCTGGTAATGTATTAGGTACTCTAATTGGCAACTTTACTCTCTCCTCTTAAATAGTTTAGTAACTGCCTTTCCCATCTAGAATAATAACCTTTATTTCTTTTATAAAGTATGCTCTAAGCTTTCACTAAATTCTTTAAGCTTATGCATATCGCCTTCTTCCCATAATGTCCAAAACATTTCATAAAGCTCATTCATATCCTTCTTATTTTTCTTCTTATTTAAGAACTGAATGCTACTAAATATATCTCCAATTAGGTTAGATTCCTGTTGGAAGGATTCTTGACATTTTAAAACTTCCTCACGAATCTCAGCCATTTCTTGATCTAGTAAAAACGCTGCTTCAGCAGCTTTATTTAATCGCTCTTGAATTTCTTTAGGCATGTTTTGTTTATATTTGTATCTTAAAGAATGCTCAATAGTTGCCCAGAAATTCATGGCAAGCGTACGAATTTGAATTTCAGCAAAAATCCATTTTTCACCATGTCCTGTTTGTACAGGATATTTAATAATAATGTGATAACTACGATAACCACTACTTTTAGTATTTGTAATATAATCTCTTTCCTCTACAATAACTAAGTCTTTATGGTCTCTTGCTCTTATAATATCAATTACTTTATAAATATCTTCTACGAACTGACACATAATACGAATCCCAGCGATATCTTCAATTTTCTCTTCAATTTCATCATCTGGAATTTGTTTCTTTTTGGCCTTCTCTAATATGCTAGATATTTTCTTTACTCTAC
This sequence comes from uncultured Clostridia bacterium, assembly GCA_937935915.1. Lineage (GTDB taxonomy): Bacteria > Bacillota > Clostridia > Lachnospirales > Cellulosilyticaceae > Cellulosilyticum. The sequence continues at coordinate 1,865 of CALGWE010000446.1, read as the reverse complement.
CTGTTACGAACTCTATAGGTGAATATTCATCTAAACTTATAAATTCACTTCTAATACTTTTAAATTTCACCTTGAGTTCTTCTACTGCCTGTGTATATGGTAATAAGATTTGTTTCCAATTCATTACTTCCACGATGACTTCACCTCCACTTAAAATCCCCTATTGCTTATTATATCCAATTCTCTATTTATTCTCAACTATAACCCATCCTTGTCTTAACTTTTTATGGATAAGCTTCATATTTTTATTTGTATTTTCATAGATTGTACTAGTGTTATTTTATTAGCCAAAGAAAGGAGATTATAATGAGTAAAAAATCATTAATTAAAGGAACCCTTGTTTTAACTATTGCCAGTCTCATTACTAGATTGTTAGGGTTTGGGTTTAGAATCTATCAGTCCAATGTTATGGGGGCTGAAGGTATGGGACTTTATCAACTTCTCTTCCCTATTTATATGCTCCTTTGGGCGGCATCCTCTGCAGGAATTGCTTTAGCAATCGCTAAAATGGTTGCAGGCGAAATAGCCAAAGGTGAACAAGGTAATGCCATACATATATTAAAGACCTCCTTACTTATTTCACTTCCTATTAGTTTGCTACTTTCCATCTTACTCTATGTTTTTGCACCATTTATCGCTACTTACTATATCCATGAGCCTGTCACAACACTCTCTCTTAAAATACTAGCTACCTGTATTCCTTTTATGAGTACGGCTTGTTGTATCCGTGGTTATTTTCAGGGTCTACAAGAAATGTCCATTACCGCCCTTGCTCAGATTGTAGAACAATGTGGTCGTATGCTTGCCATTTATTTTTGTGCTAGCTTTTTTGTTGCTAAAGGCATTGAATTTATATGTGCTTTAGGCGTTATTGGCATGTGTGCAGGTGAGGTATGCTCACTGATTCTATCTTATGGTGCCTTTTGTTTAAAAAAACGTAAAATCAAACTTACACCTACTACCATTAAGACTCGCTCTACTTTTAATACACTCCTTGCACTTTCTATTCCTATTACAGCTAACCGTTTCTTAACCTCTGCCCTACAATCACTTGAAAATATACTCATTCCTATAGGTCTTCAAAAGTTTGGACTTTCTTCTAGTAGTGCACTTAGTTTATATGGTGAATTTAGTGGTATGGCCTTACCACTTTTATTCTTCCCTTCTATGGTTACAGCTTCCTTATCAACTGCTTTAGTACCTGCCATTTCCGAAGCTGTTGCTATGAATAATAAACCTAGATTACAACGCACGCTTTCTATGTCTATTCAGTTTTCTTCCTTAATCGGCGTCGGCGCTACTGCTTTATTCTTAGCTTTTCCAAGAGAAATTGGGCTGGCTTGTTATAAACTTGAAGAAGTTGGTGCACTTCTTAAATTACTTGCCATCATCTGTCCATTTCTCTACTTACAAAGCATTTTAACGGGTGCTATGAATGGTTTAGGGCTCCAAAAGAAAACCTTTCAAACCAATATTATAGGCTCACTGCTTTGTATATTAGCGATTCAAGTACTTGTGCCACAAAAGGGCATTATCGGCTTCGTTATTGCTATGCTTATTCAATCTGGGATTATTAGCTGTTTACTACTTTGGCAAGTACTTAAAAATATTTCCCTTCCTATTAACTTAATGGGCTGGATTATACAACCTACTATTGCTGGGATTGCAAGTGCCTTAGGCGCTACATTTATTTATCGCACTTATATCGCACCATGTTTTTCACTAGTACTTGGTACAATCTTAGGTATTTTATTACTTGCTAGTTTTTATATTACCCTATTATTTACTTTAAAATGCATTACAATCAAAGACATTAAAAGCTTTATGGGTGCCTAACACTAAAAAAGATGGGGATGCCACAAAAT
>CALGWE010000445.1:0-3156 GCA_937935915.1 uncultured Clostridia bacterium | reverse complement strand
AGGTATATGAATTTATAGGTTATATGGATTTATAGGTTATATGGATTTATAGATTATATAAGTTTATAAATTATATGGGTTTATGATATATTAGTTTATGAAATATAAAATAACATAGAGCTATAATAGAAATGATTAAAAAATAGATACTATAAATTGCTACTATATGACAACACATCAATGCAAAGCGCTATATACAATAAGTTTATAGAACAGATTCTACCTCTAACAAGCATGTTAGAGGTTATTTTTTTGTCCTTATATAATTAACCTAATATTTATTGTAATGATAAGGAGCGTAAGATGAGAAAGTTAAGTAAAGTATTTTTAGCAATGGTAATGGTAGCAAGTTTAGTAGGATGTGGGAATACGGTAAATCAAGAAGTAGCTACAGTAACAGAGACAGCACAGACAACTAAAGAGGATCAAGAAGGCGTGTATCCTGTAACAATTACAAATTACAACTATGAAAAAGAACAAATCCCAGTAACTTTTGAAAAGGCACCAGAGAAAGTATTCTGTCTTTACCAAAATTCTATTGAGATTATGTTAGCATTAGGTCTTGAGGATCATATTGTAGCAGCAGCAGGGTTGGATCATCCTGTAAAACCAGAATATCGTGAGGCTTTTGAAAAAGTGAATTACCTTTCTGACTTTGAACCTTCTAAAGAAGCGGTATTAATGTTAGAGCCAGACTTTATTTTATCTTGGATGTCACCATTTAGTGAGAAAAAGTTAGGTGATGTAGATTTCTGGCATGAACGTGGTGTCAATACATATATGGCTGCTAACTCCAACTCTCTAGTAGAAAATCGTACATTAGAAAATGAGTATAAATATATTTTAGAAATCGGCCAAATCTTTAATGTAGAAGAACGTGCACAAGCTTTAGTAGATGAAATCAAAGGGCAGGTAGAAGCAGTGAACGCTAAAGCAGAAGGGAAAGCAGCAGAAGATGTGTTAATCATGGAATTTATGGATGATAGCATTTGGGTATATGGCCCAGATACATTAGGTGGCAATATGGTAACGGCGCTTGGTGGAAATGTAATGGATGTAGAAGGCGGTACAATTGGTCTTGAAGATTTGATTAGCATGAATCCAGATGCAATCTTTGTAGTGTATATGGATGAAACAGGTGAAAGCGAAGGGAAAAAAGAAGTGGATGAAGTGATGAATAATTCAGCCCTTGCAAGTCTTAAAGCTATTCAAAATGGTAGAGTATATGGGATGCCTTTAGGTGAAATGTACGCAGCAGGTATTCGTACACTTGATGGCGTAAATCGTTTTGCTAAGGGAATGTACCCGGAAATGCAATAGGAGTTTATGATGAATAGGAAATTAGGGTACATAGGAATCGTTATATTATTAATTGCCTGTCTTATTGGTTCTATCATAGTAGCTGTGACAATGGGAACAGTTTCTATCTCGGTGCAAGAAGTGTATGCCATTATGGGGCATAAACTTTTTGGGATAGGTGCAGCAGACTTATATGGCAAAGGGGCAAGACATGATGTAATCTGGCTTATTCGTTTACCACGATTATTATTAGCAGCGGCTGTAGGTTGTGGACTTGCTGTATGTGGTGTCATTATGCAGGCCATTGTGAAAAATCCATTGGCAGATCCCTATGTATTAGGGGTGTCATCGGGGGCTTCACTAGGCGCAACCTTTGCGATTATGCTGGGGGTAGGCAGTATGTTTGGAAATAGTGCCATTGGTGTATGTGCCTTTATAGGTGCCTTTGTTAGTAGCATACTTGTTATGCTTACAGCCAATATTGGAGGACGTGCCAATTCAGTGAAACTGTTACTTGCAGGAATGGCCTTAAGTGCCATTTGTTCGTCTTTCTCTAGCTTTATCATTTATATTGCCAATGATAGAGAAGGGATGCAAGATTTAACATTCTGGATGATGGGAAGTTTAGCTGGTGCTAAGTGGGAAACATTAGGGATGATTTATGGGGTGGTTATTTTAGGCTTTATATTTTTCTGGACACAATCACGTACATTAAATCTCATGTTATTAGGGGATGAAGTCTCTGTAACACTAGGAACAGATTTACATCGCTGGCGTCAAATTTATTTAGTGATTGTGGCATTAATCATTGGTTTCGTTGTATATGCAGCAGGAATGATTGGTTTTGTAGGTCTCATTGTACCTCATGTAGTGCGTATGATTTTTGGAACCAATCATCGTAAGATTATACCACTAGCAGCATTAATCGGTGCAATCTTTTTGATTTGGGCAGATGTCCTTTGTAGAATCATTATTCCAAATACAGAACTGCCAATTGGTATATTAACCTCTATGATTGGTGCGCCATGCTTTATTTATTTAATGGTGAGAAGAAAATACGGCTTTGGAGGTGCATAGATGAAAATAGAAGCAAAAGATATTAAAGTTCAATTTGACCAAAAGACGATTTTAAAAGGGATTCATATGACAGCCGAGAAAGGGAAGTTTATTGGGATTATTGGACCTAATGGCAGTGGCAAAAGTACATTACTTAAATGCATTTATCGAACACTTACGCCTCAGGAAGGGGCAGTTTATTTAAATGATAGGCCTCTTTATAAAATGCCTATCAAAGCATCAGCTCAACAGATAGCTGTAGTGGCACAGCATAATCAATATAGCTTCGAATTTACAGTAGAAGAGATTGTATTAATGGGACGTGCACCTCATAAACGCTTAATGGAACGTGATAATCCTAGAGATTATCAGTTAATGAGAGAAGCACTTGAGAAGGTAGGGATGTTAGATTTTGCAAAACGTCAGTTTATGAGTTTATCAGGTGGAGAGCAGCAACGGGTGATTTTAGCCCGCGCCTTAGCTCAGGAAACACCTTGTATCATATTAGATGAGCCAACGAATCATTTAGATATTAAATACCAACTGCAACTGATGGATATTGTAAAAGATTTAGGGGTGACAGTGATTGCCGCTATTCATGACTTAAATATTGCCGCCATGTATTGTGATGAAATCTATGGGATGAAAGATGGCCAAGTGGTAGCTTGTGGCATACCGGAGCAAGTTTTAACAGTGGACTTTATTAAAGCAGTGTATGATGTAGAAGCGAAGGTCATTTCACATGAAGGCATAATGCATATTTTATATCAACCAGGGTTTACAGGAGCCTGTTAAATACTA
>CALGWE010000444.1:0-13065 GCA_937935915.1 uncultured Clostridia bacterium | reverse complement strand
TAACCACAACTACCGTGAAAGCCAAAAATACCATATTTAAATTGATTTAAAATATAAAGTGGAATAAGGCGTTGCCATCCCATGCAAATACCTAATTCAAAGGTGTTTTGGCTGAAGAATGTTTGGCACTTATTGCTAGCTAGATTGTAAGCATCTGTTTCAAAGAGGGGGATACCATAGCGCGTAGTTAAACCTTTGAGTGATTTAAAACCAGAGATGTTTCCTGATGAAATGAGATTTTCATCTATAGTAACAATAAGGTCTATAGGTATTATTTGAAGATATTCGGCTATCTGATAAGTCGTATCTTTAGTACCAAATAAAACAACTTTATAAAGCATCTTTAACCTCCTTAAAATGGGTACATTCTTGATCTATGGTGTGCATAAAGGTTTTAGAGTTTTCAGCTATGAGTGAGCGGAAGTTATTAAGATTATCAAATCCATCAGGTGTCCATGAATAGGGGTGTGTCAGAATTTGAATTTTATCATGATTTTTAAATAGCTCTGCAGAAGGGGTTAAACCATAATTCCAATGATGTCTAGAATCGGATAGATAGCAAACAGTAGGTGTTGCTATATTTAAATCTTCGATGAAAGAAAAATAATCATTTTGATAAGCATTAATTGCAAAAGGAAGTTTAAGATTAGCTCGTAAAATTTCTTTGGAAGGGCGATGAATAGAAAAGGTATCGATTTTAATAGGTAACATTTGATTGAGGATATTAATTTGCTTTTCAATTTCACTACATATGTGTGTTAAATCAGTAAGTCCATTAGGATGAAAATGAAGTCCTATACAATGCCCTAAATGGGCTATTTCATGAATAAGTGTGAGATTACGTTTAGATAGGAGGTTATAGGCATTATTTGTAAGTTGAAAGAAATAGGTAGAATGAAAATCTTCGTTTGCCTCAACTAGAGCAAGCTGATAAGCTCTTTCTACACTAAATTCTACATCATGCCGCATAATAATAAATTTATTTTTATTTTTGGCTGTATAAAAGTTTTCGACTTTACCACTAATTTTTATAAGATTAATAATATTTTGATAATCTTTATAAGAGAACATGAAAAGCCTCCTTATATATAAGTTAAATAAAGGTTAAGCTGGATAAAAATATGATATTAATAGGAAAGACTTGTGACAAAAAAACAAAATGCGACATAGAATATAATAGATATGAGGTAGTGTAGTAATTTAACAGGAGGATAGAGTAGAATGTATAAGGATCAAGTCATTTTAGTGACAGGAGGAACGGGTTCTTGGGGACATGAACTTGTTACCCAGCTTTTAACATATAATCCTAAAGAAATTAGAATTTACTCTAGAGGCGAAATGGCACAAGTAAAGATGTGTAGAGAATACAATGATTCACGTTTAAGATTTATAGTAGGTGATGTAAGAGATTATGCATCATTGGAAGAAGCAACCATAGGTGTAGATTATATATTTCATTTAGCTGCTCTTAAACATGTACCTATATGTGAAATACAACCTTATGAAGCCATTAAGACTAATATTAAGGGAACAGAAAATCTCATTAAAGCAAGTATCAAAAATAAGGTTAAAAAAGTTATAGATGTATCGACAGATAAAGCAGTAGATGCATTAAATTTGTATGGGATGACAAAGGCAGTAGGGGAAAGACTTATTATTCAAGCCAATTTATTGTCAAAGGATACAAAGTTTGTTTGTATTCGTGCAGGCAATGTAATAGGTTCCAATGGGAGTGTAGTACCATTCTTTATTAATCAAATTAATACAACTAAAGAAATAACACTGACACATAAAGCGATGACAAGATATTTTATTACACTACCTGAAGCAATTAGTTTACTTTTTAAGGCTGCTGAAGCAAGTAGAGGTGGCGAAATTTTTGTAATGCGTATGCCCGCTTATCGTATAATTGATGTAGCTAATGTTTTAATAGAAGAAAGTAAGGTTCAGGGTGTAACCATTAAAGAAATTGGTATGAGACCTGGAGAAAAATTAGATGAAGTACTCGTATCAGAGTATGAAGTAAATCATACATTTATGTATAATGATACTTATTATATGATTATGCCAACTTTAGAAATAGAGGGACTTAAAGCGTATTACGATAAGTTAAATTTACAAAAAGTTAATTTCAAACGTTATACCTCAGCAGATCAAATATTACCAAAAGATAAAGTAAAAGAACTCCTTGTGAAGGGAAAATATTTAAGCGAATAAATATGATACTAAAGGGGATGCCCAAAAAATTATTATAAATCTTATAGGCATTCTCTTAATATTTATATACAAGTCTATTCAGGCTATAAATCTATATAGATGACATAGATACAAGATATATTGCATTACAATAAATAGAGAGACTTTTATTAGGGTGAAATACAATGAAACTGCTTATAACAGGTTCTAAAGGATTTATAGGAAAAAATCTAGTGATAAGGCTTAAAGAAGAAGGGATACATGAAATATTAGAGTATGATCTGGATACACCTAAGGAATTATTAGAAGCTTATTGTAAGATTTGTGACTGTGTGATTCATTTAGCAGGAATTAATAGACCTAAATCTGAGGAAGAATTTATGCAGGGTAATTGTGATTTTACAAAAGAGCTTATAGAGAAGCTCAAAAAAGCTCAAAATAAGGCAACTATTATAGTTACTTCATCAATACAAGCGCAGAGGGACAATTTATATGGTAAGAGTAAAAAGGCCGGGGAAGAAGTACTGATTAAGTATAGTGAAGAAAGTGGCAATAAAGTATGTATCTACCGTTTACCTAATGTATTTGGCAAGTGGTGCAGGCCCAATTATAACAGTGCTGTAGCTACATTTTGCTATAATATAGCAAGAGATTTACCAATTACGGTAACAGATCCGAATATTAGTTTACAGCTTGTATATATTGATGACGTTGTAGAGGAAATTATAGGTGCTATAGAAAATAAAAATGTAGCTTATGAAAAGTGTTATTACAAGGTGCCTAAAGTATATACAGCTACTCTAGGGGAAATTACAAGTCTTTTATATGCTTTTAAAGCAAGTAGGACTAATTTAGATGTGCCTAAGGTGAGTGATGATTTTAGTAAAGTATTATATAGCACCTATACAAGTTATTTACCAGAAGAAGCATTTAAATACCCATTAGTCATGCATACGGATCAAAGAGGCAGCTTCACAGAAATTATTAAGACATTAGAAAAAGGCCAGTTTTCTGTAAATGTAGCAAAGCCAGGTATTACTAAGGGGAATCATTGGCACCATACGAAGGTTGAAAAATTCCTTGTAGCATATGGTAAGGGATGTATTAAGTTTAGAAAAATAGGAACGGATAAAGTAATTACTTATCATGTTAGTGGAGAAAAGTTAGAAGTTATAGATATTCCAGTTGGCTATACGCATAGTATTAGCAATGAAGGAGAAGAAGACTTAATTACATTTATGTGGTGTAATGAATGTTTTGACCCAAATCATCCAGATACTTATTATGAGGAGGTTGAACATGAAGAAGCTTAAAGTAATGACAATTATAGGTACGAGACCTGAAATTATTAGACTTTCAGAGACCATTAAAGCCTGTGATAAATATTTTGACCATACCTTAGTGCATACAGGGCAAAATTGGGATTATACACTAAATGAAGTTTTCTTTAAGGATTTGGAACTGCGTGCCCCAGATTATTACTTAGATAGTGTAGGAAAAGATTTGGGAGAAACCATGGGAAATATTATTGCCAAGTCCTATGCTATTTTGCAAAAGGTAAAACCAGAAGCTGTATTATTATTAGGGGATACCAATTCAGCATTAGCTGCTATTTCAGCTAAAAGGCTTAAGATACCTATTTTTCATATGGAAGCAGGTAATAGGTGCTGGGACTGGAATGTGTCTGAAATGATTAATCGTAAAATAGTAGACCATATTTCAGATATTAATTTGCCTTATACACAACATGCAAGGCGCTATTTATTAAGCGAAGGTATAGATGGCAAAACGATTTTTGTAACAGGTTCGCCTATGAGAGAAGTTCTTAGAGCTCATGAGGAGAAGTTTACGAAGAGTGATGTACTAGAAAGATTAGGATTAAAAGCTAATAATTATATTTTGGTATCCGCCCACCGTGAAGAAAATATTGATATTGAGCGAAACTTTATGTCTTTAATGAATGCCATTAATGGCATTGCTGAGAAATACCAAATGCCAGTGATTTATTCAATCCACCCTAGAAGTAAGAAATTTATTGTTCAAAGAGGCTTTAAATTTCATCCATTAGTACAAAGCTTGAAGCCATTTGGATTTATTGACTATATTAAATTACAGACTAATAGTTATTGCGTTTTATCAGATAGTGGTACCTTATCAGAAGAAAGTGCTATGCTAGACTTTCCAGGTGTACTTATACGTACTTCTACAGAAAGGCCAGAGGTTTTAGACAGTGGCACAGTTGTGATAGGCGGTATTACAGAAAAAGATATATTAGAAGCCATAGGTGTAGCTGTAAGTATGCAAGTTAATAAAGAAGGAAAAGTACTGCCATGGGATTATGAAGATACAAATGTTTCAGCTAAGGTAGTAAGGCTGATTCAAAGCTATACACATATTGTAAATAAGACAGTATGGCAGAAATAGAATATTAGATAGTATAAGGAGTAATCGTTATTTAAAAGTTGATAACGTTACTCCTATTTTTATGAATAGAGCGATGTAGATATAAATGAGTCACTAATGGCTATAAAATGTATAAAAATTAGGGAGAATGATGTCTAGATTGTTAGATTATCATAAAGGGGTTAGTGGATTATAATAAAAATAGTTTATGCAGGAAGATAAAATTTTTAGGAGGAGAGTATGAATAAAATTTATAATTTACATATGGGAAAAGCAAAATGTGCAGTAGATTTAGGAGATGGTAGCGAAAGAGGGGAATATGTTAATCAAGATTATATTTTGCATAAGATGGGGCGTCCTCACCGTGCTATTAGTTTAATGTATTGCTACTATCCAATGGATAAGGGATGGCCAGGACGTGCTAGTGTGGTACATGCAAATCCAGATGTAAAGTTTGCTTGGGACTACCCATATGATGATTACTTTACTTATAAAGGTGGACTTGGTGGCACTTTAAATGATGAACCTTTTACATATATGAGAGATATTCGTCGTCATGGACAAGATGTTAACTTAACATTAACTATAGATTGCGGTTTAAGTGATGAATATTTAATAGCAGTTGCCAAAGAACTACGTACATTTGGACGCATGTTCCTTCGTATTAATCATGAAGCCACAGGAAACTGGTTTACACATAATAAGCGCTATAGCTATCAAGAAGTAGCTGATTTCTTTGTAAGATTTCATAACATTATTAAAGAATATGCACCTAATGTAAAAACGGTTATTTGCGGCGCTGATATCCAAAACTTAGAAAGTAAAACACTTGAAAAAGAAGATGAATTTAAGCAGACTATATTAGCAGCAGATGTATGGGCTGTAGATAAATATTTAGCGCTTCACTGGGGATGGCCATATGATATAGCAGAAACAGGTGGTACAAGCCATGCTCGCTATAAAAATGCCAATACATATGCTCTTACAAAAGCTACATTTGAGCGTTATAAAGAACTTAATGGTGGTATAGCTAAACCGATGGTTATGGCAGAGCTTAATGCAGATGGCGATGTAACAGGGCCTTATGAACAAGCCACTATGGTAAGAGACTTTTTAGACCGCATTAGAGAAGAAAATGCCACATGGTTTACAGGCTTTACAATGTATCAATTTAGAGATAGGGGGCGTCTTGGACTTGAAATAGAAGATCCTAATAATAGTGAAGTGGGAATTGAACAACCTATTTTTAAAATGTATAAAGAGATGATTCATGAAGATTACTTCATGCCAGAAATGACGTGGGGCGAAGAAGCAAGCTTACCAATAACACTTCGTTGGGGTGGTGCAGAAGATTCCACTGGACTTGCTATACCTCTTCATTTTGAAAAAAATCCTACTTTCTGTGAAGTTACTTTTGAAGGGGAAGAAAACTATATGATGGAGCTGAATGGTAAATGGTTCTATAAATCACCACAAGCTAAAACAATTGATTTAATGTCTGCCTTCTTTGAAAAGCCATTAGCAGGTGAAGCAGATTTAACACTTAAAATTTTTGCACCACCAGCTACAGGTGAAAATGACCCTAGTCAAGGTGAAGATTGGTTAGAAAATTACTATACAAAAGTAGAAAAGTTACCAGAAATTCGTATCCGTTTTGCACCTACTGAAGTATAGAAAGATGAAAATTAGATTAAAAAATAAAATCTTTATAGTTTTATAATGCAATAAGTTGTATAATAGGAAAGTATTTGGTCAAAAATCTAATACATTATATAAACTATAAAGATGGGAGTTGTACATATGACAATTTTAGAAGCCATTGTACAAGGTATTATTCAAGGTATTACAGAATTTTTACCTGTTTCAAGTTCAGGGCATATTGCCTTATTCCAGCACTTTTCTCCTAATATGGAAGGTTCAGCAGCCACATTCGTAATGGCACTTTTACATTTAGGAACATTAGTTGCTGTATTTATTGCTTTCCATGAAACAATTTGGAAACTTATTCAAGAAGCCTTTCGTATGTTAGGTGATATCTTTACATTAAAGTTCAGTTTAAAAAATATGAATGATGAACGTAAAATGATTATGATGTATATCGTGGCAAGTATTCCACTTGCTATCATTTACCCATTTAAATCTATTTATGATGGCATTGTTCAAGCAGGAAGTTTAATTTTCTTAGGATGTTGCTTCCTATTTACATCAGCCGTTTTATTTATCTCAGACCGTAAAGATAATGGAACGAAAGGAACTCATGAGATGACTTACAAAGATGCATTATTCATTGGATTATTCCAATCTATTGCATTACTTCCAGGTGTATCTAGATCAGGTTCAACAATTGGGAGTTCATTAATTAGAGGGTTCTCAAAACAGTTTGCTGTACAGTTTTCATTTATCTTAGGTATTCCAGCTATCTTTGCAGGAAGTCTTGTAGAAATTAAAGATGCTTTAGAAGTAGGGGCAACAGTAGAGATTGTACCAATGCTTGTAGGCTTCGTTGTAGCAGCAGTTGTAGGTTTCCTTTCTATTAAAATGATAGATTACCTTGTAAAAACCGATAAATATAAGATTTTTGCTATTTATACTTTAATTCTTGGTATCGTAACAGTAGGATTAGGTATATTCGGCTAAACAAAAAAGGATGTCTAGGCAAGGACATCCTTTTTTGTTTTTTAAATTAAGCGGAGCTTAATTTGTTAAAGTGAGTTTGTAAAGGCTTTAAAGTGATTAATGCCTTCCTCTGTAAGTTTGAATACACCAGCATCTTCTAAGACGCGAGTGAACTTTTTGCCAAGTGCATCTTGCACATAAGTTGTAAGATCGCCGCCTTGGTAAGACGCTTTAAGCTCCTGGGCCCATGGAAGGTGATAGTCTGCCACTTTGGCAGTTTCATCGCCCCCAATATAAGCTTTGATTGTTTCAAGTTCATGAAGTAAGCGACCTGGTAAAATAGCAAGTCCCATTACTTCAATTAGTCCAATATTTTCTTTTTTGACATGTTGTACATCTGCATGTGGATGGAAGATGCCAAGAGGATGCTCCTTGGTTGTACGATTATTACGAAGCACAACGAGCATAGAGAATTTACCATCTTTCATTTTAGCAACTGGTGTGACTGTATTATGAGGTGTATCGCCTGTAAAGGCTAAAATATCAGCAGCTTCATCGCTATAAGTTTGCCATGTTTCAAATATGTAGTTTGCACATTCAGCTACATCATCTAAGTGATCAGCAGTAAGCTCAATAGTAGACATTGGCCAGTTAAGGACATTGCAGCTTACTGTAGGATATTGCTCTATTTTAAATGCATATAAAGATTTTGCACGGTGTAGAGGGAATTCATAACAGCCACCTTGATAGTGCTCATGAGATAAAATAGAGCCACCTACGATTGGTAAGTCTGCATTTGAACCAATGAAGTAGTGTGGGAATAGTTTTACAAAAGATAATAAAGTGTAAAAGCTATCTTTGCTAATATGCATAGGTTCATGTGTTTCAGATAAGAAAATGCAGTGTTCATTGTAGTAGAGATATGGAGAATATTGAAGTCTCCAATTACGATTATTAAGTGCTACAGCAATTGTACGGTGATTTGCACGGTCAGGTAAACTAAGTGTGCCGTTATATCCTTCATTTTCGATGCAAAGTAGGCAAGAAGGATATTTATTAGGAGGTGCTGTTTTAAGACGTGCAATTTCTTTAGGATCTTTTTCTGGTTTTGAAAGATTAATTGTAATATCAATATCCCCATAAGGAGAGACTGATTTAAATTGTACGTTTTTTGCGATACGGCTCATTTTCACGTAGTTTACATTTTGGCTTAAATGATAGAAGTAGTTTGTCGCAAGCTTAGGATCTTTTTCATAAAGCAACCAGAATTTATCTTCTATCATAGAAGGTACTGGTAAGAAGTAATTCATTAAGTTACTTGTGAAAATATCTTTTTCAGCCACGCTATCTTCTACCAATCCTTCTGAAACTGCAAGAGTAGTAAGGGCATCTAATGTTTCATATAAATCTAAATCACATACTTCATTTGTTTTTTCATATTCAGGTGCTTTAAAAGCAGCAAGTAAACGATTACGTACATAGATTTCATCACGTTTTGTAATAAGTTCATTTTGAATACCATGGGCAATGAGGGTGTCAATAAGTGTATATAAACGATTCATAACTAAACTCCTTTATAACCATTTGGATGTGAATTATGCCATTTCCAAGCTGAAGCAATGATTGCTTTAATATCTGTAAATTGAGGTTCCCAGCCAAGTGTATCTTTCGCTTTTTGAGAAGAAGCAATGAGAAGGGCAGGATCGCCACTACGGCGCTCACCCATTTTAAGAGGGATTGGATGATTAGTTACTTCTCTAGCTGCTTCAATCATTTCAAGTACAGAATAACCTGTATTACTACCTAAGTTGAAGATATTGCTTTCGCCGCCATTCATTAAGTAGTTTAAAGCAAGAATATGTGCATCTACTAAATCTGTCACATGGATATAATCTCTAATGCAAGTGCCATCATCTGTAGGATAATCATTTCCAAATACAGTGATAAATTCTCTTTGTCCAAGAGGAACCTGAAGAATAAGTGGAATCAGGTGAGTTTCAGTTGTATGAGCTTCACCGATTGTTCCGCTTGCATCTGCACCTGCTACGTTAAAGTATCTAAGGCATACATAGTTAAGATCATGTGCAGCACAGGTCCATTTAAGCATTTTTTCAATGGCAAGTTTTGTTTCACCATATGTATTTGTAGGACAAGTTGACATGTCTTCTGTAATAGGCATTGTTTTAATATCTCCATAAGTTGCAGCAGTAGAAGAGAAAACAATATATTTTATGCCGACTTCTACAAGCACTTCAAGAAGAATTTCTGTACCACATACGTTATTATTGTAGTATTTAAGTGGATTAGTCATAGATTCCCCAACAAGTGAGTTGGCTGCAAAATGAATTACACCGTCTACTTTTTCCTTTTCAAATACAGCTTTAAGTTCATCCTTATGACGAATATCTACCTGATAAAAAGGTACATTTTCAGGAATACTTTCAATATGTCCTGTTGCAAGATTATCAACAACTACAACTTCAATGTTTTTTTCAAGAAGTTGTTTAACGGCATGAGAACCGATATAGCCAGCACCACCAACAACTAAAATTTTCATATTTATAATCTCCTTTATTAAAATAAAAATTTTATTAAGACAAAGTTTTATTATTAAAGTTCACAAGGGCCATTACCAATAGAAGCAATATAGAATGTTGCGTCATAGCCAATTGCTTCTTTATATTTAGCACCTACATTTATCATAAATTCATCTACATTTTCAGTTTTTACAATAGCAATCGCACAACCACCAAATCCAGCACCAGTCATACGTGCGCCTAGTGTACCTTCTTCAGCAAGAGCAGATTCTACAAGTGTATCAAGTTCTTTACCTGTTACTTCATAATCATCTCTAAGAGAAGTATGAGAACCGTTTAAAAGTTTACCAAATGTTACAAGGTCATTATTTTCAAGTGCTTTTGTAGCTGCAATAACACGTAAATTTTCAGAAATAGCATGTTTTGTACGTTTATAAAGAATAGGGTCAGTAATGACCTTATCAAGTGTTTCAAGCTCTTTTTCACCTAAGTCACAAATGGCATTTATTTGTGGGTAAGTTTCTTTAAGAATAGCAAGAGACTGTATACATTCATTAAAACGTTCATTATATTTAGAGTCGGCAAGTTCGCGGCGTTTATTAGTATTCATAATGACGATTTGATAACCATCTAATACAAATGGAATATGTTTAAACGCTTGTGTACTACAGTTTAAGAGAAGTGCACTATTTTCTTTACCAAGTGCAATAGCAAATTGATCCATAATACCGCTGCTTACACCCATATATTCATTTTCAACTTTTTTACCTAAGAGGGCCATCTCAGTTGGCTGAAGGTCTAAATCATAAATCATACTAAATACTTTACTTATTAAAATCTCTAAAGAAGCAGAAGAAGAAAGACCTGAACCATTTGGAATATTACCATATACAAGGATATTAAGGCCGTGAGGAATTTCGTGACCAGATTCTAAAAGGAATTTTAAAACAGCTTTTAAATAGTTTGTCCAATTATCTTCTTTACGGTACCCAAGATCATCCATTGAAATGTTCATGATACCAAGCTCTTTGAAGTTTTCAGAGTAAACAGCGAAGTTTTCATCTTCACGTAAGCTTACAAGTGCATATGTACCTAAAGTAATGGCGCAAGGAAATACAAGTCCGCCATTGTAATCAATATGCTCACCAATAAGGTTTACACGTCCTGGAGCAAAAAATGTATGTGTAGCTGATTCGTTAAATAATTCTTTGAATTTGTTTTGAAGTTCTGATACGTTCATAAAATCCTCCTAAAAATAAAAAAATGTATAAGTAAAACTTTTCTTAGTTTTATTATAAAATTTTAGTAAAATAAATCAATAGTTTTTAGTAAAATAAAAGTAAAAAGTTGCGAGAAGATTATTGGTATATTATAATAAGACTAAAATAAGTCAAGAAAAATGTTTTACTAAAAGGAGTGAGAAGATGGCAACTATTAAGGAGGTAGCAGCTCAGGCAGGTGTATCAATAGCAACAGTTTCTAGAGTCCTTAATTTTGATGAGAGTTTAAATGTAGCAGAAGCCACTAAAAAGCGTATCTTTGAGACTGCTGAAGCATTGCAATATGTGCCAAATAGTAAAAGAAAGTCTAAAGAGAAACCTATTACCCTTGGGATTGCGCAATGGTACACAGAAGAGGAAGAACTAAGAGATCCTTATTATTTAGCAATTCGTATTGCAGTAGAAAAATTATGTGATAAAGAAAAAATTGAGTTTAGACGTATTACACCAAACTATGAAAAGGAAATGCAAGGTAAAGTTTTTGATGGGGTAGTTGCAATTGGAAAGTTTGGAATGAATGAAGTAAGCTATTTAGAGAGCTTATGTAAAGAAATCATCTTTATAGATTTTTCACCAGAGGAAGAGACCTATGATAGTGTATTAACAGATTATAAAAGAGGCACATTAAAAGCTTTAAGATACTTATATGAATTAGGGCATAGATCTATAGGTTATATTGGTGGAGAAGAATATATTAGTGGGCAAGAAAACTGCATAGAAGATGAAAGGGAATATGCTTACTTAGAATTTATGAAGGAGAAAGGATTAGAGAAAGAGCAGTTTATATTAAAAGGTGAATTTAAACCAGAAGTAGGCTATGCCTTAATGAAAGCAGCTTTAGAAAAGGCTAAGTATCCAACAGCCTTCTTTGTGGCAAGTGACCCTATGGCAATAGGTGCTTATAAAGCAGTGAATGAAAAAGGATTAGTTGTAGGTGAAGATATAAGTATTATTGGCTTCGATGATATTTATACAGCACAGTTTTTAACACCAGCTTTAACAACGGTTAAAGTCTATACAGAATTTATGGCAGAAACGGCTTTTGAAACCTTAAAAGAACGCTTGCATAGTGGGCGAAAAATTTCTAAAAAGATATTGATTCCAACTGAATTTATTGTAAGAGAAAGTTGTAGTCAAATAAGATAAACTTTGTTATAGTGTAATTATAAGAATATTATAAAATACTAGGAAAAAGGGGATTGGGAGATGAAAATTCAAGAAAGTAAAGTGACTTTTAAATCTGGAAGAGTAATTACAAAATATATCTTAACAAATGACAATGGTATGCAAGTTGAACTAATTAGTTTAGGTGCAACACTTACAAAAATCATTGTACCAGATGCAGAAGGCAATTTTGAAAATGTTATTCTTGGCTGGCAGGATCTTGAAGTTTATGAAAGTCATCCGGGGTATTTTGGAGCTGTTCCTGGCCGCACAGCAGGACGTATTTGGAATGGACAAGTTACAATAAATAATGAAACATATCATTTCTATAAAAATAATAATGGCAATACATTACATGGTGGTAAAGTAACTTTTGCCCATAGAAACTTTGATTGCAAAGCAGTTATTGATGCAGAAGGTGCAAAATTAGTTTGCAGTTATTTAAGTCCAGATGGAGAAGAAGGCTATCCAGGCAATTTAGAAGTTAAAGTGACATATACACTTAAAAATGATAATAGTGTAACAATCGATTATGAAGGTACAACAGATAAAGATACAATTGTAAATCTTACAAATCATGCATACTTTAACTTATCAGGAGATGCAAAACGTTCTATTTTAGATCAAGAAGTATATATTAACAGTGATGAAATCTTTGAAACAGATGAAAATCTTATTCCAAAAGGCACAATGATTTCAGTAGACGATATGCCTGAATTCGATTTTAGAGTACCTAAGACAATAGGACAAGATATTCATGCAGATAATGAAGTTTTAAAATATGGTAATGGCTATGACCATGTATTTAGATTAAAAGAAGGTGGCGTAGCAGCTAAACTCTTTGATTCTATTTCAAAACGTTATATGAC
>CALGWE010000443.1:0-4583 GCA_937935915.1 uncultured Clostridia bacterium | reverse complement strand
AGTTAATAATAATTTTGCGACATCCTCTTATTTAGCTTTTAATAGAACAGAATAATTATGCTGCTAAGCATTTTACCATTTCTTCTAATAATGAACTTGCATGTTCAGCCGCAAGTGGTAAGAATTCTTCATAAGATAAGTCTGCGCTGCCATCTGCTTTATCAGAAATTGCACGGATAATAACAAATGGTACTTGATTTAAGTAAGCAACATGCGCAATTGAAGCGCCTTCCATTTCTACTGCAGAAGGTGCGAAGTGAGATTGAATACGATCTTTAAGTTCACCACCAGCAACGAATTGGTCACCACTTGCAACGCGTCCTTCAAAGATAGATACACCATCGAAGTTTAAGTTGGCAGCAGCTTCTTTAGCGAGTGTGATAAGTGCTGAGTCTGCTTCAAAGAAAGTAACACCAAGGCGTGGAATAGCACCTAATGGATCGCCAAATACAGTTGTATCTACGTCATGTTGTACAGCGTCAGTAGAAATAACGATATCTCCTTGATTAATGTCTGCATGAAGTGTACCTGCTACACCAGAGTTAATGAGGCAGTCGATTTTGAAAAGTGTAATCATAAGCTGTGCACATACAGCGGCATTAACTTTACCAATGCCTGAACGTGCCAGTACAACTTCTTTATTGTGTAACATACCTTTATAGAATGTCATACCTGCTTCAGTAACTGTTTCTGTGATGTCTAATAATGATTTGAGGATTTCTACCTCTTCATCCATAGCACCGATGATTCCGATTGTTTTAAATGATAATTGATTTGTCATTATATGTATTCCTTTACTAAAAATTTAAATATCCAGCTTCTTTATAGCATGGATTAACAATGAAATCAAGACATAATACCAATAAGCGCAAGAAAACAAACCCAAAATTCAAAAGTTGTTTATAAAATAAGTAGCAAACGATATAAATCCGAACGATAAAAATAAAAATGATAAAAATGTTCTATTTATAAAAAGTGCACATTTTAATATATAAAAATATCTGACAATAAAGAGTTTAAGGGTGATTATAAGTAAAAATGAAAATATAAGGTTGATATTAAAGAAAAATTTGAATTTTAAAATGTATATTTTGACTATGCGTACTTGAAAAAAGCACTAAATGTGGCTTTAAAAAATTTGACAAATTGTTGAAAAAAACTAAAATAAATTATGTAAACGACAAGTTCGGTAGAAATTAAAAAAACTTTAGATGTTTTTAAAAGAACTTTCAAAAGGATGGGAAGTAATGTCAAAGAAATTTAACAGTAAATCAAAATGTTTCGCAATTTTATTAGCAGCTACTGTGGCAATAGGTGCCTATAGCTCTGTAAATACTTTTGCAAAACAAGATCATAATATATATACAAGTACGGAGCAATTACAAAGTACAACAGTGCAAAATAATCAAAGATATTTAGAAATTTATTTTGGTATTGATGAAGTGCCAGAAGTGATTTCAGGTAAGTTCTTTGAAGAGGCTATGCATAAAGTTTCTGATACAACATTTGATGTACTTTCTGAAAAGGAAACAGTAACTTATGTAGAAGCTATTAAACTTGCAGTGAAAGGTGCTAACTTTGAAGAATTAGCACTTACTTATGGTGAGGAAAAAATAGAAGCTAAAAAACTTCCAAAGGTAGTAACTGCTGAGGATGCAAAATATGTAGCTTGTGCTTTAGATACAGGACTTATAGATGAAATGGCATTAAGTCATATAGATAAGGTGTTAAGCAAAGAAAATGCAATTAACTTAATCATGGCAGTAGCCGAGGCAAATGGGAAAGCACGTAACTTCCTAGGCTATACAAATGAAGAAGATATTTATGGACGTTTATTAAAAGCTTGGAATGAAACAACTTTATTTGAAAATGAAAAGTTAGAAGGAATTGGTGAGCAAGCTGTAATGAATGGCGTTGTAACAGGTTATAACTTAATCAATCGTCATTATAGCGCTAACTTTATTCCAGAATTAACATTACGTTATGGGCATAGTACAACGCTTCATGCATCGCAGCTTATTGGTTTATTAAATAGCGAAGGCATTGTTGCAAAAGTACAATTAGAGCCTAAAACATCAATCTTTGAATACTTACCTGAATGGGGAGATGTGCCACCAGCAACACCTGATTACCGTGTAGAAGTGGTAAATGAAAACTTTATGTTAGCTCATTCTTTAGAATATGATTTAGTATTCGAGTTTGAAACAGTAGAAGATAAAATCAGATTTAATGAACTGATTGAAACATATGCAAAGAAAAATGATGATAATCCAGAGGGAGAAGGCTTACTTCTTGCTTCATGGTGGCAACCACTTTACGTTTCAACTGTAGAGATGGGAGAAGGTTATAAAGCAATTTATAACAATGTTATAGCAGATGGTGATTATACATTAAATCCATTCTGCATCGAAAAAGATAAAGAAAAAGTACTTCAAGGCTTAAAAGCAATTGATGAGTCAGTAGAAGTAAATCAAGTGAAAATATGGTGTAATGATGCTTTCTACCGCTATTTAAGTGGGGAGAGCCATCAATAAAAGATATATTTGCTTGGGGAGATAAGGTATAAAAATAAAGGAGAAAAATCATGAAAAAGAAATTAACAAGCTTAGTATTATTAGGTGTTGTTGCTATGTCAGCTTTAACAGGTTGTGGCAGCACAGAAACATCAGTAGAGCAAACAGCAGGTACAAATAACGATGCTTTAAAAATTGCTATCGTAACAAGTATCTCTGGTGTAGACGATGGGAACTTTAATGAAAACAACTACAATGGGATTTTAAAATTCATTGAAAACAATCCAGAAGCAACTGTACAAGCAGTACAAGAACCATCAGGTGATACAGCAGCGGCAGTACAAGCTGTAAGCGATATCGTAGCAGATTATGATGTCATCGTAACACCAGGTTTCCAATTTGCAGGTGTTTCAGAAGTTGCTAGCGAAAATCCAGATAAAAAATTCATTCTTGTAGACTCAGAACCAGCTGAAGTGGATGGTCAAACAGAGTTTGATAATGTTTATTCTATGATGTTTGCTGAACAAGAAAGTGGATTCTTTGCAGGGATAGCAGCTGCACTTGAAACAAAAACAAATAAAGTTGCTGTTGTAAACGGGATTGCTTTCCCATCAAATGTAAACTATCAATTCGGATTTGAAAGTGGTGTAAACTACGCAAATGAAGTATTTGGTACAAATGTAGAATGTGTGGAACTTCCTTCTTATGCAGGAACAGATGTAACTGGTGCAAATGTTGGTGGAAACTATGTTGGGGACTTCTCTGATGAAGCAACAGGTAAAGTAATTGGTAATGCTTTAATTAAAGAAGGTTGTGACATTTTATTCGTAGCAGCAGGTGGATCAGGTAATGGTGTATTCACAGCTGCAAAAGAAGCAGGTAATGTAAAAGTAATCGGTTGTGACGTTGATCAATATAATGATGGTGTAAATGGTGATTCTAATATCATCTTAACATCAGGTTTAAAAGTAATGGATGCAAACGTAACAAGAGTACTTGAAGCAATTAAAGCAGGTACTTTCGTAGGTGGTAACGAAGTACTTGGCGCAAGCACAGATTCAACAGGTTACGTAAAAGAAGAAGGACGTCATGCGCTTTCAGAAGACACATTAGTAAAAATGGAAGAAGCTTATAACCTTGTAAAATCAGGGGAAGTTGTACCAGCTTCAAACTTCAATGGTATGACACCAGAAGCTTTCACAGGTCTTCCAAGTAACAAATAATTAAGATGAATTAACAAATTATTAGAGAGTTATCTGAATAATCTTATTCAGATAACCCTCATTTTTGCGTTTATATACGTCAGTAGAAAGATTAAGAGGAGACTAAAAATGAGTGAGTACATTGTAGAAATGCGACATGTTACCAAGAGATTCCCTGGTATTGTAGCAAATGATGATGTGACATTAAAAATAAAAAAAGGTGAAATCCTTGCCATACTAGGTGAAAATGGGGCTGGAAAGTCGACCCTAATGAGTATGCTTTTTGGGATGTATGAGCCAGATGAAGGAGAAATCTTTGTACGTGGTGAAAAAGTAAATATTACATCACCTAATGAAGCGACAAAGCTCAATATTGGAATGGTACATCAGCACTTTAAATTAGTTCAAGACTATACCATTACACAAAATATTGTATTAGGCATAGAGCCTATAAAGAAAAGATGGGGCTTTTTGCCTTATGTGGACTTAAAAGAAGCTAATGAAAAGGTAGCGGCACTTTCTAAAGAGTATGGCTTAGAAGTAGACCCTACAAGTAAAATTAGTGATATTACAGTATCTGTTCAGCAAAGAGTAGAAATCTTAAAAATGCTTTATCGTGATGCAGAGATTTTAATCTTTGATGAACCAACAGCGGTACTAACACCACAAGAAATTGAATTCTTACTTAAGATTATTGAAAATCTGAGAGACAGTGGGAAAACAATTATTTTAATTACTCACAAATTAGAAGAGATTAAAAAAGTTGCTGACCGTTGTGCGGTGTTATGCCGTGGGAAACTTGTAGATATGTGTGATGTAAGCACAACTTCTACAAAAGAAATGGCAAGACTTATGGTTGGACGTGAAG
>CALGWE010000442.1:0-3894 GCA_937935915.1 uncultured Clostridia bacterium | reverse complement strand
TCCACCATGTTCTGCATGTAAAATAAGGGCTAAATCTAAAAGCGTAGCTTCTAATTTCGTATATTTACTATCTGGTCTTAACATATATAAAATGTTTTCAGCTGTACTTAAATCAGGTCTTGGTGGATGGATGAAAAGACTTTGATTTTTATGATAGTGAGCATGAGCTTGATAACCATAGACAGCTAGTGTTGGAAAACATGCAATAAGTGAGACACATTGTTTTAAAACGTTTGTAATGCTAATATCATCAGCTTTGTCATCAAAGCTATAAAGCGCTAAGACACTACGTGCAATAGAGTTCATAATATCTTTGCTTGGTGCATTTAGAATCATGTCATTTACAAAGTTATCAGGAAGTCTACGGTAACTACCTAATAAATTTTCAAAGTCAGCAAGTTCTTTTTCTGTAGGGAGTTTTCCGAAGAGTAATAAATAAGTGGTTTCTTCAAAACCAAAGCGTTTATCTTTTAAATAGCCTTGTGTAATATCGGCAATATTGATACCACGGTAACTTAAACGGCCAGGAACAGGAATGATTTCGCCTTCATCCATAATATAAGAGTGAACTTCACCAATTTCTGTGAGTCCTACTAGTACCCCGCGTCCATCTACATCTCTAAGACCTCTTTTTACAGAATATTTATTAAAGAGTTCAGAATCAATTAAGTTATTTGCTTCGCATAAATGGCTTAGATTTTCTAATAATTCATTTTGTGCTATGTTGTTATATTCTTGCATTGGATCACCTCTCAATAGTATGAAATATTTAATGTATAGAAGTTCAAATGTATGAATAATTTAAAATATATTATAATGTAACATAATAATTAAGATAAATCAAACTTTTTTAAAGCTGTATTTATACATTAAATATATTTATTATTAAAAGCACAATAAAATACGTAAGGACAAAAAAGAACCTCTTATGAAAAATTTTTTCATAAGAGGTTCTTTAGGATATTATTTAGATTCTGGTAAGGTAAGTTTTTTAATAAAGCTTTCAGTAGGTGTCACATACAATGTTTTAAATTGTGTATAAATAACCATACCTGGTTTGGCGTTAGGCACCTTTTTAACGAATTTCTTTAAAGTATAGTCAATTGGAACTTGACTAGATTGTTTTCCACTGCTGTAGTAAGCAGCTAAAGTTGCTGCTTCAAGAAGGGTCTCATCTGTGAAGCCTTCAGTACCTTCAGAGCGAATAATAACGTGAGAACCAGGACCTGCTTTAATGTGAAGCCACATATCATTGGATTTTGCAAACTTCATAGTCAGCTCATCATTTTGATAGTTAAATCATTTGACCAGAAGAAGCTTTAAACTGAAGGAAAGGTAGTGTCTTCTTGTTTTGTTTACGTTTGTTATTCCCTTTACGTTTTTTTAGATAGCCCATTGTTACAAGCTCTTCACGAAGCTCTTCAATATCTTCCTTTGTTTCTAAGAAGTCTAAAGAGAGAAGTACAGATTGTAAATAAGCAATATCTTCTTCAATGATTGCAAGCTGCTCAGTAGCAGCAATTTCTGTACGTTTTGCTTTATTATAAAGTTTAAAGTAGCCTTGTGCATTTTGAATAGGGCTCTTACGAGGACTCAGTGGAATAGTAATATCTTCGTAAGGTTCTTCATAATAATTCATGGTAGTGAAACTTTCACTACCTTCAGGGATGCTGTGCGCATAAGCTGTTAAAAGTTCCCCATAAATCTTATAAAGCTCTTTATTGGCAGCTTCATCTAAAGCTTTTTCTTGAATTTGTTGTTTACGTACATTACGTTCTAAGAAATTATGCACAAGTTTTTTGATATCTGCTGTTTTTTGAGAAACATTAAAACGTGTACTTTTTTCAAAGTAGTAATATTCGAGCATTCTACTGATTGTATCAAAGGATTTTGAATTGTAGTTCGTATAAAGCTGAAGTGGTAAAGTATAGAAATCCATAGGAAGTTCTTGTTCGTCTAAGTAAATACGTGGAGAGATTTCATTACTATGAATACGTCCCATTAAATCATGAAAAACATTATAAAGAGTAGTGAGGTCACTTTCACTGAAAGTGCTTGCTAAAGTATCATCATCTAAATGGGCTGCAAGACAGATCGAGTGACTTACAGCAGGACTTAAGCCGTTATAGCTCATATAAAGTGCTTTGAAAAGTGGTAAATCCTTTCCTTTGAGGGTTTCTATGAAATGAGGTAAGTTTTCATCTAAAGGATTATGTTTATTTTGACTTGGAGGTCTTACATAAGTACGATTTGGAAGGATTTCACGCACGCTACTTTTGTCTAAAGAAATATGCTTAATACTATCTAAAATTGTGCCATCTGCTTTAGTTAAAATAATATTACTGTGGCGCCCCATAATTTCAATGATTAAGCGCTTACACTCTTTGTCTCCAAGTTCATTAGTTGCTTCAATATGAAGTTCTACAATACGTTCCATATCAGGCTGGATGATATCTAAGATTTTACCACCACCTAAATGCTTACGGAGCATCATGCAAAACATAGGTGGTTGCGCTTCATTATTTTTAGCAAGTGTTGAAAGATGAAGTCTTGGATAGCTGCTATTGGCTGTTAAAAGTAATTTATAAGCACTCCCATTATTACGCACAGAAACTAAGAGTTCATCTTTTTCAATTTGATATATTTTATCAATGCGACCACCGACTAAGGTGTCTTTGAGTTCTTCTACTAAGGTAGCAAGAACAATGCCGTCTAATGCCATAATTTGTGTCCTCCTTTAAATATAGGTCAAAGTATAGCATAATTTTTTTGAAAATAAAAGGAATGTGTGTTATAATAGAGTACAAAAGTCTACGATAAGTATGCCTTATTTGGAAAATCCCTTTGGAAATAAACAAGGAAGTAGGGAAAATGATGATTTATAGTATGACCGGTTATGGTAGATGTGAAACTCAGGAACATGAAAGAAAGGTCATTGTAGAGATGAATGCAGTGAATCATCGCTACTGTGATTTAAATATACGCTTACCTAAAACTTTAATCCCGTTAGAAGATAAACTAAGAAACCTTTTAAAAGGGAGTTTAACAAGAGGTAAAATAGAAGTAAATGTGACCTACTATAGTATGGCAAAAGAAGATTTAGAAGTCATTATTAATGAGGCACTTGCTACAGAATATGTGAAAGGACTAAGAAAGCTTGGGAATTTAGTACAAGTTGAAGATGATTTAACACTTAAAGACCTTATGCATATTAGTGATGTCATAAGCATTCAAAAGAAGGCTGGTGACTTAGAAAGCATTGAAGAAACACTTTTAAAAGCAGTAGAAGGTGCACTTCAAGATTTGTTAAGTATGCGTCTTAAAGAAGGTGAGGCTTTAAAAGAAGATATTTTAGCTAAAAGTTTTGTTTTAGAAGAATATCTGGGGTGCATCGAAGTTCAAAGTCCACAAGTTGTTTTAAACTATAAAGCAAAGCTTGAAAATAGACTAGCTACTCTATTAGAAGATAGTAGTATGATTGATCAAAGTAGACTTGCTATGGAAGTGGCACTTTTTGCTGATAAATGTGCCATTGATGAAGAAATCACACGATTTAAAAGTCATATTACACAGCTCCGTATGATTTTAAATGAAGGCGGCGTAGTAGGGCGTAAGTTAGATTTCTTAATGCAAGAAATGAACCGAGAAGTGAATACAATGGGTTCTAAAGCCAATGACTATGAAATTACAAAAAATGTCGTTGCACTTAAAAATGAAATTGAAAAAATTAGGGAACAAGTTCAAAATCTTGAGTAGGTGAACCTATGAGTCAATTTATTAATATAGGATATGGCAATATTGTAGCAACAGGGCGTATTGTAGCAATTGTTTCAGCAGATTCAGCCCCTATTAAAAGACTTGTTGCACAAGCCAAAGAAGAAGCAAGACTAATTG
>CALGWE010000441.1:0-3898 GCA_937935915.1 uncultured Clostridia bacterium | reverse complement strand
GCCCTCCGTATACATTTGATGTGGAAAAAGATTATTGGAACAAATATCGCAAAATTCAAATTATGGGGCGAAAATTATATCTGCCTAAAGAACTTACAAGCCAGTCCTATATTAAAAATGAACAATGGAAAGTAACAGAAGAGTTTCTTCTCCCTTATAAAGAAGCGCTCTTGTACGGTGATAATCATCTTTGACCATCCCGCATACTTCAACGTTTAAGTTATATTTAGAAAGGACCTTTTCTGCGATATGCACTTGGCCCTTACCACCATCCATTAAAAGTAAATCCGGCAATTTTGTAAAGCTATTTTCAGATTGCTCTGTTTGATAACGCTCAAAGCGTCTTGTTAAAACTTCTTCTAAGCTACCGTAGTCATTAGGTCCCACAATACTTTTAATCTTAAATTTACGATAATCACTTTTTTTAGGTTTCCCATCTTCGAAGACAACCATGCCTCCTACAGATTGTACCCCCTGAGTATTGGAAATATCATAAGCCTCCATACGATATGGCAATGCATCAAGACCTAATGCCTCTTGAATTTCTTTTAATGCCCCTTGAGTACGTTGATGTTCTTTCTTAATTTGATCCCCAAATTGGCCTAAAGTCATCTCTGCATTTTTACTTGCCAGCTGCATAAGACCTTGTTTGTTTCCCTTTTGAGGTGTAATAAGCTGCACCTTAGTACCTCTTTTGGCAGTTAAATAACTTTCTAGTACTTCAAGCTCTGCCGGAACGCGTTCAATCATAATTTCTTTTGGTACAAAGGTGGCATCTGCATAAAACTGTACTACAAAATCTCTAAAGATATTTTCAATCTTTTCATCTTGTGTGCCCTGTAAAAAGAAGTGTTCGCGCCCTACAAGCTTGCCTTGTCTTACAAAATAAACTTGAATAAGGGTATCTTCTGGACTTTTTGCAAAAGCAATCACATCTTGATCTGCCATACTGCTTGTTACAGCATTTTGCTTTTGTTCTACCTTTTGAATAGCTGCCATTTGATCACGGTACATAGCTGCTTTTTCAAATTCCAGATTTTCTGAAGCCTCCTCCATCTTAGCTTTAAGATTTTTAAGAACTTCGGTGTATTTTCCCATTAAAAAGCTTTGTACCTCTTCTACAATTTTATCATACTCTGACTTTTTAATCCCACTGCTTACACATGGGGCATCACATTTGCCAATATGATAATTGAGGCATGCCCTTTCTTTATCAATATCCTTCGGTAAGTTGCGGGTGCATGTCCTTAATTTCCATGTTTGTTTCACAATATCAGCAATTTCCCACATAGCTTTTGCATCTGTATAAGGCCCAAAGTACTTGGCACCATCCTTTTTCATTTGCCTTACAATCAACATACGTGGAAAAGGTTCTTGAACTGTTAACTTAATATAAGGATACTGCTTATCATCCTTGAGTCGAATATTGTACTTAGGATTATACTTCTTAATAAGATTACACTCTAATACTAAAGCTTCTACCTCAGAACGTGTAATAATATATTCAAAACTAACAATATGCTGTACCATCTTAACGACTTTAATGGAATGATTTTTGGAGGCTCTAAAATATTGACGTACACGATTCTTTAAATTAATCGCCTTTCCTACATAAATAATGTGCCCACTTGCATCTTTCATTAAATAAACTCCTGGTTGTTCAGGAAGTCTTTTTAATTCTTCTTCTATATTAAACATTTCCTGCCTCCTTTCATTATATTATTCACTTTATTCTCCCAGATTATTATATCATAGTTACAAGTATTACCATATTATTTCATTTTGTTTAAAATAACATTTTTACACTACCATTTCCTATTATTTTACGGTATAGTTATATACGAGGTTGAAATAACCTAAATATTTTTCTCAAGGGGGACTCACAATGAAAATGAGCAAAAAATATAAACGTATTTGCCTTGCCTTTGGACTTGGTACAGCACTTTGTGCAACTGCAGTTAGTGCAGCTAACTATACAAAAACAATCACTGCTACATATAGAAATATCGGTGTAACTTATAACGGTACTCAAAAAACATTAAGTGCTGAACCTTTCTTAGTAGATGGTTCAACATATGTACCACTTCGTGCCGTAAGTGAAATTATGGGTGCAAACGTAAACTGGAATGGTGCAACAAACACTGTTACAATTACAAATGAAGGTGGTAGTGCAGATAATTCAGCACTTCAACAACAATTAGCTACTGCAAACTATCAAGTGACAACACTTCAACGTGAACTTGAAACAGTTAAAAAAGAACTTGAAACATATAAAAATCAAACAAATAATAATAATAATTCAACAAGCGGTACAGATATCACAACAAGTGAACTTACAGCAACTGAAAAATTCTTATCTGATACTTATGCTGATTACTTTAGTAACATCTATTTTGACTTTGATCTTACTAAAAAAGGTTCACGTCTTCAACTTGAAATCTCTTACTCAGACCGTACAGATGACAAAAACTTCCTTGATTTAAGAGAAGCTAAAATAACAGATATGTTAGAAAGTATCTGTGCTGACGTTTCTTCACGTCATAAAGACATCGATATTCAAGGTACAATTACTTATACTAAAAATGATATTGATAGAGCTACATTTACTTACACAGCTAAAACAGGCCGCTTAAGAGCTACTATAGGTATTGATGAAGATGCAATTACAGAAATCGTAGAAGATAACCTTAAAAAAATGTTTATTCAAGGATACCAAAGCTGTTCTGTTAAAGATATAGATGTTGATGCTAATAATAGTAACACAACAGTAAATGTACGTATTTACCTTGATGCTTCAGGTGAGTCATTTACTAATGCTTGGAAAGTTGAAGAGAACAGAAAACAAATTAAATCTGATTTCCAAAGAGACTTAAAAGCACTTTGTAATAAAATTGATGATGAAACTGACTACGCAATCACAGTAGATGTTTATACTTATAATTCATCAACATGTCTTGCAACTTACGATTATAAAGCAGATTCAATTTCATTAAACTAATTTAAAAACAAATAAGGGTGTTGCCTCGGCAACACCCTTATTTTTATTTCTCTAATATTTTCTTTAAAAACTGTCCTGTATAAGACTTTTCATTTTTCGCCACTTGTTCTGGTGTTCCTTGAGCAATAATCATGCCCCCTCTTGTGCCACCTTCTGGCCCTAAATCTACAATATGATCTGCCACTTTAATGACATCTAAGTTATGCTCAATCACAACTACTGTATTACCACCTTCTACAAGGCGGTCTAAAATACCAACTAATTTATGCACATCAGCAAAGTGTAAACCTGTTGTTGGTTCATCTAAAATATAAATTGTTTTACCTGTACTACGTTTACTAAGTTCTGTAGCTAATTTTACACGTTGCGCCTCTCCACCTGATAAGGTTGTAGAAGGCTGTCCTAAACGAATATAAGAAAGCCCTACATCAGCTAGTGTTTGTAACTTACGTGAAATGCTTGGAATATTTTCAAAGAACTTAAGAGCTTCTTCGATTGTCATATTTAAAACATCTGCAATGGATTTATCTTTGTATTTTACCTCCAATGTTTCACGATTGTAACGTTTGCCTTTACAAGATTCACATGGTACATACACATCTGGTAAGAAGTGCATTTCAATCTTAATCATCCCATCGCCTTGACAAGCTTCACAACGTCCACCTTTTACATTAAAGCTAAAACGGCCTTTTTGATAACCTTTCATTTTAGCTTCTTGTGTCTGTGCAAATAAATCACGAATTTGATCAAATACCCCTGTGTAAGTTGCTGGGTTTGAACGTGGTGTACGTCCAATTGGAGACTGGTCAATATTAATAACTTTATCTAAGTATTCCATACCTGTCACATCTTTATGTGGACCTGGTTTTACTTTGGCACGATTTAAGTCTCTTGACAAAC
>CALGWE010000440.1:0-1631 GCA_937935915.1 uncultured Clostridia bacterium | reverse complement strand
AAAGCTTCTATTGTGGCAGCTGATGCCAATCTTGCTTCTGAACCTATTACGGGTACCCTCACCTGCTTATCAAAAGAAGCTATTTTAAAAGATGGTGATACCATGGTAGAAGCTAAGCTTACTCTTGATAATGGTCAAGAAGTATTAAAGCCAGGTCTCAATTTAGACATTACTTTTCAATTAGCAAATGATTAACTTACATGTCATTTTAAGCAGTTTAATATTTTATGAATTTTTATATTTCAAATTTTGTGATAATATAATAAGATATCAAAACAATAGACTATACTTTAAACCTAAGGAGTGAATTAAATGGCAACTGCTTTTTCTGAAACTGAAAATAACCTTATTAAAGAAAAGCTTAAAGCTTGTGCGAGAGAATACTTATTGCGTTACGGTGTCCGTAAAACTACCGTTGATCAACTAGCCGGGGAAGCTGCTATTTCAAAAGGTTCATTTTATAAATTTTATAGCAGTAAAGAATTATTATTTTGGGAGGTTATTAATGACCTCCATGAAGAAACTTATATTTTAGCTGAAAATATTTTAAAAACACGTATGGATCTTCCACCTGTTGACCGTCTTACAGAAGCTCTTATAAGTTGCTTTAATCATATGTACACACATGTTTCTCCTGACTTTATGGCACATGAAGTAGAATATTTAATTCGTAAATTACCACCTGATGTTATCACCTCTCATACTTCTTCAGAAGCTCTGGCAATTGAGCGTCTTATTCAAGGCTCTCACTTTAAATTTAATCAACCTCTAGAGGTTATTACCAATGTCATTCATGCCCTCATCTTTACAACAGATCATCGTGAAAGCATTGGTAAAGATTATGAAACGGTAATGCGTATTATTATTAAAGGGACTTTCTCACAACTTGTTATTGAATAAAAATAAAAGGGATTGCCATGAAACTAGTTATCTAGCTTCGTGACAATCCCTTTATCATTTCTTGTTAATCTTCTTATGTCCAAAAAGGCAGCTCGGGCACTTAGCCCCTACTAGTCTACCTTCGGAGTAATCTGTTGATGCTCTTAGTGAAGGTAATTAAACTTAACCTACTATTAATTTATAAGCTACTGTTTGTTCCATAATTAAAGAGTTTGCATATACAAAAAATACAACCCCACGCTTAGGCGCACGAACCTGTCCTATAATTTTCCCTACATAAGGATCAATAATATGAGCTAAAATCTCACCTTCATATACTTCTTCCCCTGGTTTCTTTAAATATTTATAGATGCCAGCTTTAGTCGTTTTAATAGAAAGCATCTGCTCTTCATATAAAGTCGTTGTGACAAAGCCTCTTCGTGGTTTACAGCTTATGATGTCTCTTGCTTTTAAAAATCTTAATACACTATGGACGGCTTCATCAGTAGTACTTTCATCTATTGTATCTGTTTTATTGGTATAAATTGAAAACGCCTGTGTATTCCATATTTGCCAGTTATAATTTAATGTGGTTGTATCATAAGGTTTAGATTTTCTAATAATGGCATATTTTAACTCAAAATCATTGACTAACGCCACGTCTTCATAACCTGTTTGCATCATCCTTACATGAGGTAAAAAGTGCCCTGGCATATAAAAACTTACAAATTGAATGCCATATTCAAAGTCCT
>CALGWE010000439.1:0-2478 GCA_937935915.1 uncultured Clostridia bacterium | reverse complement strand
AGTGGTGATAATGAACTTAAAAAGGCATGGGTATTTGTAAAGTCAACTTTCAAATGACATGCTTCTACAATTTGAATCAACATATATACAAATAACATACTGGCTACGCCTGTAGAAATCTTAGAAATCGTTTCACTTAATTTATCCATCTTAATTTCTAGTGGTGTATCTGTTTCTTTATCACCTAAGGCTTTTGCAATATACCCCATCTCAGTAGCATCACCTGTGGCTGTGACAATCATTTTAGCTGACCCACAGGCAATAAGTGTCCCTCCAAAAAGCATATTAAACTGCTTTGCAGGAACCGGGTCTTGAATGACTTCTTCCCCCTCTATATGTATCACTTCTTGTTTCACTTTTCCCACATGTTTACTGACATCGTCTGATTCCCCTGTAAGCATATCTTCTCTTACTTTTAGTTCATTACATTCTATAATACGCCCATCAGCAGGCACCAAATCTCCTGCCTCTAGATATACGATATCGCCAGGTACTAATTCACTTTTATGTAATAAGTTTTTTTGCCCCTCACGTTGCACCTTGACACTTACATCCTCCGTAAGCTTATTCAGTGCTTCAGCAGCCTTTTTGGAACGACTTTCAGTTAAAATACCTATGGTGCTTCCTAAAAGTACTGCAAGGCAAATACCAATAGCATCATGATATTCTCCAATTAATAAACTTATCCCTGCTGCAATTAATAATATGACGATAAGCTGTTGCGTTAAGGCATCTTTTATCTCACCTAATAAACTTTTTTCTTTAGCTTTCGAAAAGCTATTAGGTCCATAACGTTTGAGTCTTTCCTTGGCCTCTTCATTACTAAGGCCACATTTAGCATTTGTACTTAACCCTTTTAAAACATCTTCTATTTCCTGATTGTAATATTTATTCTCCATGGTACCCTCCTATCTTCTCATGATGCCTTTGTATAATATATACAAGCCTATGAAAAAATATGACTACCTCTTCATTTTGCATACAAAAAAACTGTTTAATAAGAAAGAAGTCTTCCTTATTAAACAGTCCCTATTCTTTAGTTATTTACTTCATTTAAATTTTTAAATGCCGTAGCCATCATCAATTTAATACGATTGAGCTGGTTCACATGAGAAGCGCCTGGGTCATAATCTACTGCTGCAATATTAGCCAGTGGATATTTACGACGTAGCTCTTTAATCATTCCTTTTCCTGTTACATGATTTGGCAGACAACCAAATGGCTGCATACATACCACATTATTTACACCATCTTCTAAAAGGCTAATGATTTCTCCTGTTAAGAACCAACCTTCACCCATTTGATGTCCCACAGACATCACACCTTCTGCCATCTTTGCTAAAGCTTCAATGCGGTGTGGTGCGCTAAAGCGTTTACTTTCTCTTAGACACTTACTCATATATTTACGCTTGTATTCTAAGAAGGAAATGACAAGGTTTGCAATAATCTTATCTTTAAATGGTTTCTGTAAAACTTCATTTTTGAATTTTTGATTGTACTCACAGTAATTAAAGAAATCTAATAGGTCTGGCATTACTGCTTCGCCGCCTTCGGCTTCAATAGTCTCTACAGCTTCATTATTACCATATGGATGGAATTTAACTAAAATCTCACCTACAAGTCCTACTCTTGGTTTTTTAATATCTAAAAGTGGTAAGGCGTCAAAATCTTTGACAATAGCTGCCACATTCTCCTTAAATACTTTTTGATCCCCTGTACGTACATTTTCCTTACAAACCTCTGACCATTTCTCAAATAAGCGATTACTACTTCCTGGCACTGTTTCATAAGGACGTGTACGATATAAAACACGCATTAATAAATCCCCATATAAGACTGCCATAAGACCTTTTTGTATCATATCTAAAGACACCTTAAAGCCTGGGTTATTTTCAAGACCACCTGCATTTAATGAGATAACTGGTACATACGCCATATCACTATCTTTAAGGGCTTTTCTAAGGAAGCTTATATAGTTAGAAGCACGACAGCCACCACCTGTTTGTGTAATCATTAAGGCTGTACGATGTGGGTCTACACTTCCACTCTTAATGGCTCTTAATAACTGACCAATAACAATGATGGCAGGATAGCAAGCATCATTATTGACATATTTTAAACCTTCCTCTACATCCTCTTTACAAACCTTTGGTAATATTTTTACAGTATACCCACAGGTATTAAAGGCATCCTCTAGGAATTGAAAATGTATGGGTGACATTTGTGGTGCTAAGATTGTATAAGTCTTACGCATATCTTCAGTAAACTTAGCAATTGGCGTGCTTGGTTTAACCTCTAAAGTACGATGTAATTTCTTACGTTCTTTCATAGCTGCTTTTAAAGAACGAATACGGATTTTAATTGCACCCAGGTTGGCACCTTCATCAATTTTAATGAGAGTATAGATTTTACCTGCTTGCTCTAAAATTTCTTCTACTTGATCTGATGTCACTGCATCTAATCCGCAACCAAAAGAGG
>CALGWE010000438.1:0-2608 GCA_937935915.1 uncultured Clostridia bacterium | reverse complement strand
ATTCAGTAAGTGCTCCTATTAAAAAAGGAGAAGTTGTGGGCAGTGTAACGTACTATTTAGAAGGCGAGCCAGTAGGGGAAGGCAACATTGTAGCCGCAACAGATGTGGATAAAGCTACATTTAAACAAATGTTACCTTATACAATCAAACGTTTCTTCAAGGTTTCAAAAGATGATAAAGCCCAAGCAGCTGAGCAAATCACGGGTGAAAAACAAGGACAAACGCAGGAAGCTAAATAATATATCCATGAAAATAGGTGTAAGCGTATAGCCAAACACCTATTTTTATTTTAAGTGCACTACATAATTACACATTACACGGCAATATATCGACAAATACTTGCAATAATTCCTCTAAAAGGATACACTTATATATATATAAGTTGACAGGAGGAAGGAAATGTCTGTAACTTTTAAATTACAAGACTTTGAAGGCCCGCTAGATTTACTATTGCACTTAATTGAAAAGAATAAGATGAGTATTTATGATATTGAAATTTCATCTATTACAGATCAATATATGGCATACTTAGAGAACGCTAAAGAAGTTGAAATGGAGCAAATGAGTGAATTTATTGTAATGGCAGCAACGCTTTTATACATTAAATCACGTATGTTACTTCCAAAACATCCTAAAGCAGAGGAAGAAGAGGAAGATCCAAGAGAAGAATTAGTAAGAAAGCTTATTGAATATAAAAAGGTAAAATATGTATCTGAACAACTTAGTGCTTGTCAAGTAGATACAGACCGTTATTGTTTTAGAAATCGCGTGGCGCATTTAGACTTACCAGATTACGAACCTGATTATAGTGGAATTTTAGATAGACTCACACTGAATCAGCTTTATGATACATTTAATGAACTCATGAAGCAGAAAGAATGGGAAAATAAAACAAAGTCAGAACGTAAAATTGACCATAACATTTTAAAGAAAGACACGTATACCATCGAGCAAAAAAGTATGTATATTACAAACCTTATTGCTTTAAATGGACGTACAACATTCTTTACAATTTGTAGTAAGGAGATGCCTAAGATTGAGCTGATAGTAACATTTATGGCGCTTTTAGAGCTTATCCATAAGAAGCAAGTTACCATTAGGCAAGATGACCCGAAGGGGGACATTATTATTGTAGGAGGACCAGAGGGTGATGAAGACCGATCTTGAAAGTAGCATTGAAGCGTTACTTTTTTATTCAGGAGATATTATTCCATTAAAAAGGCTTTGTGAACTTTGTGAAGCTGAAGAGATTACAGTAAATATGGCTGTTTTTAGATTAAATGAAGGTTACAAAGAAAGTAATAGTGGGATTGAAATTATTGAAGTAGATGATGGCTATCAGATGTGTACAGCACCGAAGCATCTGAATATTATTCAGCAATATAGACAAAAACCAGTAAGACATTTATTAACACAAGCTTTAATAGAAACACTTGCAGTTGTAGCGTATTCACAGCCAATTACAAGAACACAGATTGAGGATATTAGAGGGGTAAGGTGTGAACATGCCATGAGCCGTCTCTTAGAATATGGACTTATTGAAGAAGTAGGCAGGTTAAATGTCATTGGGCGTCCTATTTTATTTGGTACAACCAATGAGTTCTTACGTCACTTTGGTTTTAGAAATCTAGATGAAATGCCTAAAGTAAAAGAAGAACTTTTAGAGAAGTTCAAAGAAGAAGTTAAACAAGAAATGAATTACTATGATGAAATCCAGGCAGAACATGGTGATATGGATGAACGTCAAGAGGAATTAAATTCATAAAAGATGCATAAAACCACTTCAGATGAGGGAAGATTTCTGTTATAGAATGAATCTTAGAATGAGGAGTGGCGGTATGAAAAGAAAAGGAATTGCCTTCGTTATGGCAGTTTGTATGCTTGTAAGTCAGGTGCTTATAGGTTGTGAACTTCCAGATGTTAAGGCTAAAGGGGCACTGCTTATGGAAGCAGATAGCGGACGTATATTATTTGAAAAGAATGGTTATGAAGCCTTACCTATGGCGAGTACAACAAAGATTATGACATGTATCGTTGCCCTTGAAAACGGCAATTTAGACGATATTGTAACAGTTTCTAAAAGAGCTTGTGCAGCCCCACCAGTCAAGCTTAAACTGCAGATTGGTGAGAAGCAACGTTTAGGTGACTTATTATACTCATTGATGTTAGAGTCTCATAATGACACAGCTGTGGCTATTGCAGAGCATGTAGGTGGTTCTGTAGAACATTTTTGTGAGATGATGACAGCTAAAGCACGGGAAATAGGTGCAGAAACAGCCAACTTTAAGACACCCAATGGATTAGATGCAGGGGGGCATGGTGCTTCAGCTTATGATATGGCCCTTATTGCAAGGTATGCTGTACAAAATCCAGAATTTGTTAAAATTGTTACGACTCAGCTTATTAACATCCCAACTACGGAAGTACCAGGTAGTAGAAGACATGATCTACAGTGTAAAAATCGTTTCTTATACTGTTATCAAGGGGCTAATGGGATGAAAACAGGCTTTACCAATAAAGCAGGTCATTGTTTTGTTGGAAGTGCCAATCGTAAAGATATGCAACTTGTAGGTGTGGCTTTAGCTTCAGGATGGGGAAAAGCCGGTAA
>CALGWE010000437.1:0-1888 GCA_937935915.1 uncultured Clostridia bacterium | reverse complement strand
AGGAGATGGCAGCTTATTTAAGCATATCATAACTTCTGTAAGTGAAACGGTTTTAGGCTTTACCATTGGGACAGTTGTAGGGGTACTCATTGCCATTATTTTATGGTGGTCTGAAACGGTGGCAAAGATATTAGATCCGACATTAGTTGTTTTAAATGCGTTGCCTAAGACGGCACTTGCTCCTATTTTAATCGTTTGGGCAGGAGCAGGTATGGGAGGTATAGTTCTTACTGCTGTAACGATTTCCATAGTTACTACAATTTTATCAGCTTATAATTACTTCCTAAATGTAGAGGAAGAGAAGATTAAAATGCTTCAAAGCTTTGGGGCAACTAGGGGACAGATTTTGAGAAAACTCATACTCCCAGCTAACCTAGGAAATCTCATTAATATTATTAAAATTAATATTGGTTTAGCTTGGGTAGGGGTCATTGTAGGAGAATTTATTGTATCCCGTAATGGGCTAGGCTATTTAATCGTTTATGGTGGGCAAGTGTTCAGATTAGACTTAGTCATGATGGGCGTAGTGGTTTTAGCACTTTGTGCCTTCCTAATGTATATGCTTGTAGGTTGGTTTGAAAAGTGGCTTACGAAAAAAAGAGTGACTAAATGAAAAATAAGGTGCGTATGATAGTTATATAAACATTAAAGAGGTGGTTGCTATGAAAAGCAAGTTACTTGGTTTACTTCTAATCATACCCCTAGTGTTCACACTATTACTTGGTGGCTGTAGTGACAGTGGCCTGAAAAAGGTCACGATTGCTGAAGTGACACATTCTGTTTTTTATGCCCCACAATATGTGGCCATTGAAGCTGGATTTTTTAAGGAGCAAGGTTTAGATGTGGATTTACTTTTGACCCAAGGTGCAGATAAGACTATGGCAGCATTATTATCTAATGAAGCACAGGTTGGTTTTATGGGGCCAGAAGCTACAATTTATGTTTATAATCAAGATAGCAAAGATTTTGCCATTAATTTTGCACAGGTAACTAAGCGAGATGGTAACTTCTTATTAAGCCGTACGGCAAGTCCAAACTTTAATTTTGAAGACTTAAAGGGCAAGACAATTATTGGTGGACGCAAAGGTGGTATGCCTGAAATGACCTTAGAATATGTGCTCAAAACACAAGGTTTAACTTTAGGTGAAGATGCTGCAAATGGGGAAGTAAATGTGCGTACAGATATTCAATTTGCAGCCATGGGCGGTGCTTTTACAGGTGGAGAAGGTGACTTTGTCACTTTATTTGAACCAACAGCGACACAAGTAGAACAATCTGGGGATGGTTATATTGTGGCTTCTATGGGTCAAATTTCAGGAGAAATTCCTTATACAGCTTATTCAGCTCTAGGCAGCTATATGTCAGAGCAGCCAGAGGTGATTCAGCAGTTTACAAATGCCATTTATAAAGGCCAACAATATGTGGCAAGTCACAGTGCAGAAGAGATTGCAGAAATTATAGCACCACAATTTAAAGAAATTAGTAAGGCAGATTTAGTCACAGTTATTCAGCGCTATAAAGATAATGATACTTGGTGTGAGACACCTCTCCTTAAAGAAGAAAGTTTAAATCATCTTATGGACGTTATGGAGATGGCAGGCGAACTAACAAGTAGACCACCTTATGAAGCCATTGTAGAAACCAGTTTTGCAGAGGAAGCAGTGAAATAGTCGCAAAAAGATATTACAAGATGAACTATTCATTTTGTAATATCTTTTTCTATATAAAATAGAAGTATAATTGAAAAATATGGGATGTTTTTTGAAGAATTTAAAATCTTAGATATGTATTTGCCTGTAATCTATTTGTATTTATACAATCTTGTCGACACGTTTTGATTGTAACTTGTTTTTAATAGGCATATATTAAAAGGGATAAAACATTGTAC
>CALGWE010000436.1:0-7011 GCA_937935915.1 uncultured Clostridia bacterium | reverse complement strand
GATTTATTATGTATTAAAATATTTGAAATATATATAAAGTTATGTATAATAATCACATAGGTAAAGTGATTTACCAAATGATATTTAAATAGTGTGAAGTAAGATGAGTATTATAAATTACATTTAGGGGGTCTATATTATGAGTAAATTACGTAAAAAATTATTAACTGTATTTTGTGTAGCAACAATGTTAGTAGCTTCAACTGCTCAGGCAGCAACAACAGATTATTGGCAAAACTGGACAGATGGTGGTGGAAGTGTTTACGCGACAAATGGAAATGGTGGTAACTATAGTGTATCATGGACCAATTGTGGTAACTTTGTAACAGGTAAAGGATGGAAAGTAGGAAATCCATACCGTACTGTAAATTACAATGCTGGTGTGTATAATCCAAGTGGTAATAGTTACTTAACACTTTATGGTTGGACAAGAAATCGCCTTATTGAATATTACGTTGTGGATAGTTGGGGAACATACAGACCAACAGGTACATACAAAGGAACAGTATATAGTGATGGTGGTCAATATGATCTTTATACAACAATGCGTTATAACCAGCCTTCTATTGATGGTACACAAACTTTCCAACAATACTGGAGTGTAAGAAAAAATAAGAGACAGACTGGTGTGAACTCTACTATTACATTCCAAAATCACGTGGATGCTTGGAATAGAGCTGGTATGCAACTTGGTAGTAACTGGTCATATCAAGCATTATGTGTAGAAGGTTACCAAAGTAGTGGATATGCAAATGTAACAGTTTGGTAGAAAATTTATAAATATTTATAGCTTATAAATATATAGTGTATAAAATGTATGTAGGTAAGATATTTACCTACATACATTTAAATATTATTGGGGAAAGAAATACATAAGAGGTGAAAGTATGAAAAAATCAGCAATATTATTGTTATTAATGAGCACAATGCTAGTGTTAAGTGGATGTCATAATGAAGAGGAATTTGTACTTATAAAGGGAGATAATAATATTACTGATTTTTATATGGGTGTACATGAAGTCACACAACAAGAATGGCAGAAGGTTATGGGAAACAATCCTTCTCAGTTTAAAGGTAAAGATTTACCAGTAGAAAGCATAAGTTGGTATGATAGTGTGCTCTATTGTAATATGAGAAGTCTTAAAGAGGGATTAACACCTTATTATAATATTGATAAAGAGAATTTTGACCCAGAAAATATATGTGAGTATGATGATTTAAAATGGACTGTCACAATTAATGAAAATGCCAATGGTTATCGCTTGCCAACTGTAGAAGAATGGGAGTATGCAGCAAGTGGTGGTGCTGAAGGCAAAGCAAATCAATTTAGTGGCAGTGACAATATAGATGAGGTAGCTTGGTACTGGAAAAATTCAGGGGAGCAGTATTTAGAAGGTGAGTGGAACTGGAATAAAATAGAGGCTAATAAAAATATCACTCATAACATTAAGAAAAAGGCACCTAATACATTAGGTCTATATGATATGTCAGGGAATGTAAGAGAATGGTGCTGGGATTGGTATGGTGATATTGAAAACCCATTTGGATTTTATAGGACTTGGAAAGGTGGCGGTATTATAGGGGATGCAAGATGCTGTGAAATAGCATATAAAGGCAAGTTTGAACCAAATGGAGTGGGATATGATCAGGGATTAAGATTATGCAAAAATAAATCAACTTAAAATCAAGGAACTTAAAAAGTTCCTTCAGGCTGTAGACAATTACATTGTCTACAGCCATTTTTACTGTTAGACTAGAAGTAGAGGTGATATACAATGATGGGTAGAAGAAATAATGATGAAAGATCTCAAATACAAATGTTAAGTATAGATGACCTTGTACCTCAAAATCATCTTATAAGAAAAATTGATGCAGCTATTGACTTAAGCTTTATCTATGATAAAGTGAAAGACCTATATAAACCAGGTGGTCGTGAAAGTATTGATCCAGTTGTACTTATCAAGATTGTTATGATTCAATACATATTCGGCATTAAATCTATGCGTCAAACTATTAAAGAAATAGAAGTAAATATTGCTTATAGATGGTACTTAGGCTATGGGATGACTGAACCTATACCCCATTTTTCAACTTTTGGTAAGAATTATGCTAGAAGATTTGAAGGAACTGATCTTTTTGAAGATATCTTTAAAACCATTGTTGTTGAAATTATCAACTGCGGATTCATTGATACGGAAAGTATTTTTATAGATGGTACACATATTAAAGCTAGTGCTAACAATCGCAAATCACAAAATCAAGTTGTCGAACAATCTGTAAAGTTTTATGAAGAGGAACTTCAAGCTGAAATTGCAAGAGATAGAGAGGCTCATGGAAAAAAGCCATTAAAAGAGAAAGAAACTATTGAAACTAAAACCATTAAAGTGAGTACGACTGATCCAGAATGTGGCGTATTTCATAAAGGTGAGCACAAGAAGGTGTTTGCTTATACTTCTAATACTGCCTGTGATAGAAATAATTATATACTAGGCTTTGAAGTAGCCCCAGGTAATACACATGATTCAGTAAGTTTCCCTTCTCTTTATAACAAACTCATACAAGAATATGTTGATATCAAAAATGTAGTTGTTGATGCAGGTTATAAAACACCAGCAGTTGCACGCTTAATTATTGAAAGTGAAAAAACACCAATCATGCCATATAAAAGACCCATGACTAAAGATGGTTTCTTTAAAAAGTATGACTATGTTTACGATGAATACAACGATTGTATGATATGTCCTAATAATAAAATTTTAAAATATAGTACAACGAATAGAGAGGGCTATAG
This sequence comes from uncultured Clostridia bacterium, assembly GCA_937935915.1. GTDB lineage: Bacteria > Bacillota > Clostridia > Lachnospirales > Cellulosilyticaceae > Cellulosilyticum. The sequence continues at coordinate 4,220 of CALGWE010000436.1, read as the reverse complement.
AGAATATAAAAGTAATAAACACGACTGCAAAGACTGTCCATTTTTAAAACAATGTACCCATAGTAAGGAACACGTAAAGGTTGTTATGAGACATGTATGGGAGGATTACATAGAAAAAGTTGAAGATATCCGTCATACATTAGGTACCAAAGAAATTTATAATCTAAGAAGTCAAACAATAGAAAGAGTTTTTGCAGATGCAAAAGAATTGCATGGTATGAGATATACGCAATATAGAGGTTTAGAAAAAATCAAGATGGAACTAAACCTCTTGTTTGCATGCATGAATTTGAAAAAGTTAGCGATATGGAAGCATCGAAAGGGGCTACTACGTAGCCCTAATCAAAGAAATAATAGTAAATTTTCATGGATTATATGTATAAATTCAAAAAGGTTCTGGAATGCAATGCATTCTAGAACCTTTTTGTCAACAATCTGAAGGAGCTATTATAGCTCCTTTTTTATTATTTAGATTCTAAAGAGTGTAAAATTCTAACAAACATAACGCTTGCTTCAGAGAATAATTTTGGGATTAAAAGCAAACCATAAATACAAATATGTTAATAATTAATATTAGGATAGGTGAATCAAATGAGTGAATATATTTGTCGACAATGTGGTTATAGAAAAACAGTGGGATATGAGTATGAAAATATGATGGAAGTTCCAGTTTATCCTATGTATGATGCAAATATTATGGGATCATTTTTATCTATGGAGTATTCAGGTGCCAATTGTGAAGAGGCTTGTCCTGGATGTGGAAAATTCGGTACTTGGGAACTTGCAGATTAATGGGTTAATTAAAAATTTTTTAAGAACTTGAGACTTTAATACAATAGGACTATAATAAGAAATGAGGCCGATAGAAAACATATTGACGTGAGAGGAGAGACACAAATGGGAAGAGTTTTAAATATTGCACACAGAGGTTTTAGTGGTAGATATCCAGAGAACACAAATATTGCCTTTGCTAAAGCATTAACAGAAGGATACTGCGATGGTATTGAAGTAGACGTACACATGACAAAAGACAACAAAGTTGTTATTATTCATGATGCAAAACTTGATAGAACAACAACAGGAACGGGTTATATTAAAGATCATACACTTGATGAATTATTGGAATTTGATGCAGGTGTAAAATATGATCCTAAGTATGAAGGTGAGAAGATTTTATGTATTAAATCTGCTATTGAATTAGTTAAGAAATACAATGTTAAACTTTATATTGAGATTAAAGATAGTGAAGAACAATATGAACAAATTACAGAAGAAGTAATTGATCGTGTAACAACAATTGGGGCAGAAGATAAGGTTATTTTATCTTCTTACAATGTAGAAACACTTAAAAGAATTAAAACAGTAGCACCTGCTATTAAAACAGCACTTCTTTGCAAAGAAATGCCATGGGATATCCGTAGTTACAGATATGCAGATGCAATTTCTGTAGATTATACTAAAGTTGATAAAGAAGCAATTGATACAGTACATAGCATTGGTAAAACAGTGACAGTATGGACTGTAGATGAAACAGCAGATATGAAACAAATGAAAGAATTAAATGTAGATGCAGTTATTACAAATCACCCAGATACATTTAATGATGTTATTAATGGATTATGCTAATTAGAATAAAATAAGGCTTTCCTTATTGGAGCGTTTTACGAAGTGCCCTGTCGTAGAAACGCTCTTTTATTTTTGTGAAAAATGTTTAAAGAATATATGAATGGGTATAATTAAAACAATATATTTGCACATATATATAAAGAAGTTTCCAAAATTAGGATATATTTTGGTGGAGTGTCAACTTAATTTTTTTATATGTATAAGGTATAATAAAATATAGGGAGTGTCCCTTAAAGTTCGTAATAAGAAAGGAGTTTTGGATGATTAAGTATAGAAAGCAATTGTTTTTAATTACATATGCCTTAATACTTGCATTTATACTTGTAAAATTTGAAAATGTATGGCGTGTAGTTAAGGACTTTTTTGTGCTGGTGGGGCCATTTATATATGGTTTTGCCCTTGCGTATTTAGTGAATATTCCTGCCACCTTCTTTGTTAAAAAGCTTTTTAAAGTAGAAGAAGGGGATAAGACTTATAAGACAAAAAGAGGTATATCGATTGTACTTTCATATGTTCTTGTATTTGCAGTAATTGTTCTTGTATTTGCTACATTGATTCCACAACTAGCCAATAGTATTAGTGTATTTATGGGGAATATGAATAATTATTCTGCTCAGTTTGAGTCGCTTTCAAGAGAAATTATGAGTAGAGTGGACCTTCAAGAAGCAACTTGGATAAAGGTTCAAAATTTCTTAGTACAGTCTAAGGAACAAATCATTGCTATTTTACAAAATATCATACCATCTGTTATAGGTATTGCAACAGGTGCTTTTAATGGGGTACTTAACACAGCATTTACGCTAATTATTTCAATTTATATTTTAATAAGTAAAGATGATTTAGCAGAGCTTATTTCAAATACATTAAAGGCTACTATATCTACTCGATCAAGAAAGTATTTACATCATGTACTAGAGGTGACAAATGAGACTTTCAAAGGTTTCATTGTAGGTCAATTAACAGATGCACTGATTGTAGGAATCCTAACCTTTATAGGTTCATGGATTTTCAGTTTCCCATATCCATTATTAATTGGATTTATTGCAGGGATTACTAATGTTATACCAGTACTAGGGCCATTTATTGGTGCTGTACCATGTAGTCTTATTATTTTACTAGCAGACCCAACTAAGGCACTTTGGTATCTTATATTTGTTGTGATCTTACAACAAATAGATGGGAATATTATTGGACCTAAAATTGTAGGGGACTCCATAGGACTTGATGGGATTTGGATTCTATTTGTGGTACTTGTAGGTGGAGGACTCTTTGGAGTTATGGGTTCACTATTAGGCGTACCAGTCTTTGCAATTATTTTTAGACTTTATAATGAATGGTTAGCCAAAAGATTAGAGGTTAGAAAATTAAAAAAACAAATAGAAAAGCAAGGTGAAAATGCATAAATTTATCATAATCTCCATTAAGTATATATATATTTATAATAGGAGAAGGAGTAACTACTTGTAATATGAAAATAGCCTTTGTATAATTAGAAAATAATAGAAGACAAAAAACTTTGAGACACTTAGTTTTAAGAGATAAGATAATGAATTAAGTGTTAAATAAGATTAGAAACGGAGAGGGGGATAAAGATGGAATCTCCAATTTCAGCAGTAGGTTTTTCAAACCTTGATAAAGATACGCAATTAGAAGCTATAGTAAGTAGTATATTAGATAATCCAACTAAACAAGTTGCTACAAGAAAACAAAATAAGGACATTTTAGCAGAATACTTTAAGTCATACGATAAAGATATGTATGTCATGGTAAGAATTGTCCTTAAAGGTGGTAGCAAAAAAGAGTCTAAAATTGAAATTGAACAATGTGAACCATGTTTTATAAGCCATAATGAAATTCAAGTTGAAGATATGACTGTAGAGTGTGTAGATGATGACTATACATACTATGTGATTTGTGAGGAAAAAGACACTGGTATGCAGTTTATTTTCTGGCTACAAAATGTCGTAGAATATCTAGATATTATAGAAGAAAAACGTATATTTGATAAAGTTAAAATTGCTGGTCTTGCCATGGAAGGTACAATAGTTTTACCAATCGAAAAAGATCAGGAAGATGAAGAAGTTGAAAGAGAAGAACGTGAAAAGCTTAAAGTCATTATTCAAAAAGCAAGAGAAGGGGATGCACAAGCACAAGCCCAACTTGAGCAAGAGGAAAAAGATTTAGATGATCAGCTTAAAGAACGTATGATGCAAGAAGATTTCTTATCTATTATGAGTGGCTACTTTGTACCTACAACATTAGTAGATGCCACATATGCTGTACTAGGTGAAATCAAGTCAATTGATACACGTAAGAACAGTAAAACTGGTGAAGAAATTTACTTATTTGTTTTAGAAGTTAATGATATGCCTTTAGAGGTACTTATTAATAAAAAGGATCTAGTGGGTATGCCTAGCGTAGGTATGCGCTTTATGGGAACTTGCTGGTTACAAGGGACTATTGTTACAAAATAAAGACTTGACTAAAATAAATAAAATATGTACTATAATAGAGTGCCTATTAGGTACAGTGTTTCCGTAGCTCAGTAGGATAGAGCGACCGCCTCCTAAGCGGTAGGCCGCTGGTTCGATTCC
>CALGWE010000435.1:0-1106 GCA_937935915.1 uncultured Clostridia bacterium | reverse complement strand
AATGGCATATATGGGTGAAGCATTTTAAGAATGTTTGTCATGACTGTTTTAAGTGTCCAAAGTGCAGCTGTTCTTGTGCTGTCTTCTTTGTTGTAAAGACGTGGTTTAACCATTTCGATATACCAGTCACAGAATTCTTCCCAAGCGAAGTCATAAAGTTTTTGAACAGCAATACCAAGTTCGTATTTGTCCATGTTTTCTGTTACATCAGCTGCTAATGTATTTACTTTTGAAATAATCCATTTATCTGCTGGTGTAAGGTCTTTCATATCTACTGTTAAGTTGATATCTTCACCTTCGAAGTTCATCATGATGAAACGTGTTGCATTCCATAATTTGTTACCGAAGTTACGGTTAGCTTCTACTCTTTCATAGTAGAAACGCATGTCATTACCAGGAGCATTTCCTGTTACAAGTGTAAGTCTAAGCGCATCAGCACCATATTTTTCAATAACTTCAAGTGGATCTACACCATTTCCAAGAGATTTACTCATTTTACGTCCATCAGCTGCACGTACGAGTCCGTGGAATAATACATCTTTAAATGGTACTTCGCCCATTTGCTCAATACCCGAGAATACCATACGGATTACCCAGAAGAATAAGATATCATATCCTGTTACAAGTACGCTTGTTGGATAGAAGTGTTTAAGTTCTTCTGTGTTATTTGGCCAGCCAAGTGTAGAGAATGGCCATAACGCTGAACTGAACCATGTATCTAATGTATCTTCATCTTGAACGAATTTACTGCTGTTACATTTTGGACATGTGTGTGGCATTTCTTTTGCAATAACGATTTCACCACAATCTTGACAGTAGTAAGCTGGAATTCTGTGTCCCCACCATAATTGACGAGAAATACACCAGTCACGGATGTTTTCAAGCCAGTGATAGTATGTTTTTTCAAGACGTTTTGGTACTAAGTTGATTTTACCTTCTTTAACGGCTTCAATAGCAGGTTTCGCCATTTCTTCCATTTTAACGAACCATTGTGCTTTAATCATTGGTTCAATAACAGCTTTACATCTATCATGTGTTCCTACGTTGTGTGAATGAGGCTCAACTTTTACAAGGAATCCTGCTGCATCTAAATCTGCTACAAGCGC
>CALGWE010000434.1:0-1507 GCA_937935915.1 uncultured Clostridia bacterium | reverse complement strand
CCTTTTTAGCAAGCAAGGAAATAATTAACACTTTACAAGAGTATGCATATGAAGATAAAGTAAAAGAAATAGATGTTTACAACCTTGAAGAAATTCACTTGTATGTTGATAATTTAGATGTTATAATGGGTGGGATAGGAGATTTTGATAAAAAGCTTCAATGGCTCATTGCAACGCATGAAACGTACGACATGGGAATATTAGACTTATCTCAAGTGGTGAAGAGTGGACAAGCGTCGCTTAGGCCCATTACATAGAAAACTACACAATAAATAAATATACTTCAGATGAAGGGGGAGTCTACTTTGCTCGAAATATGGGAAAATGAATTACAAGGCGCACAAATAAAAGTTATCGGTGTAGGCGGTGGGGGTAATAACGCTGTAGATCGAATGATTGAAAAAGGATTAGACGGGGTAGAGTTTATCACTGTTAATACAGACCACCAAGCACTTGCACGTTCAGGTGCGCCAAGTAAAATTCAAATTGGTGAAAAAATGACACGTGGATTAGGCGCAGGCGCTAATCCAGAAATTGGAACAAAATCAGCAGAAGAAAGTCGTGAAGAGATTCTTCAAGCTATTAAGGGCGCTGATATGTTATTTATTACTGCCGGTATGGGTGGTGGAACAGGAACAGGTGCTGCTCCTGTTATTGCTAGTATTGCAAAAGAACAAGGCATTTTAACAGTAGGTGTTGTAACAAAACCTTTCAGCTTTGAAGGTAGAAAACGTATGTTAAATGCAGAAAAAGGAATTAATGAATTAAAACAAAATGTTGATACACTTGTTGTGATTCCAAATGATAAAATTTTACATCGATAAGAAAACAACAATGGTGGATGCTTTCAGTAAAGCAGATGATGTTCTTCAACAGGGTGTACAAGGTATTACAGATCTTATCTCTAACCCAGGTATCATCAACCTTGACTTTGCCGATGTAAGAACAATTATGAATAATAAAGGTGTTGCACACATGGGTATCGGTCGTGCTACAGGTGAAAATCGTGCTGAAGAAGCTGTTAAATATGCAATCAGTAGTCCACTTCTTGATACAAGTATTAATGGTGCACGTTGTGTACTTGTTAATATGTGTGGTGGCGAAACACTTGGACTTATGGAAGCAAACGTGGGTATGGGACTCATTAGAGAAGCGGTTGATCCAGATGCTGAAATTATCTTTGGTACATCTATTAATGAAGATTTAGGAGAAGAAATCATCATTACTGTTATCGCAACAGATTTTCAAAACCAAGATGTAAGTTTAAATACTTTTAAACCGGTACAAGCTATGAAAGAAGAAATGCCAAGACAAACTCAAACAGCACCTTCTAGACCAGCAATGCAACAACCAGTTGAAGAAGAGAGATTTACACCTATCAAGGAAATTCAAGTGGAAATTCCACAATTTTTAAGAAGAAATCGATAGTAAAGAAAAAAAGATACGATGATGTCGTATCTTTTTTTTTATGTGCACCTTTGTTTTTACAAAATTTGTATGTAAGTTT
>CALGWE010000433.1:0-1380 GCA_937935915.1 uncultured Clostridia bacterium | reverse complement strand
ATAAGGTAAATCATCATCTTTTAGAATCTTCACTTCTTGACAGCCTAACTTTTGCAAAGTTTGTTGCATAGGGCTTAAGTTGCCACCAATATAGGCATTAATCCATAAGTCCATTTCCATTTCTTCTTTTACATTAAGCTTTCTTGGCATAATGAAGCTTTTGGCTAATGCACATTTACTGCCTGCATTTAAAACTTTGCACATGGTCTTATCAGGGATTTGCAGTGTTTTCACATCCAAATCAATAGGAGGTTTTGCTTCTTCTACTGCTGCAACATAGGTTGCTATTTTCGAAAGTACCTTTTCAACCGGTAAATCACCATATAAAATCACTGTCATATTACCTGGATAATAATAGGTTTTATAAGTCTCTACAAACTGCATATAAGATAACTTTGGAATTTCATTGGGATCACCCCCACTATCATGACTGTAATGGGTGCCATTATAAATGGTTTGCCTAATAGTGCGATAGATTTTACGTTCTTCATTACTATACGCCCCTTTCATCTCATTATAAACAACACCACCTATGCGTGCTTCTTCCGGATTGTAGTTAAAAGACTCTTCATAAAAACCATAAGGTTGATTTAAAAAACTAGGATTAAAAATACTATCCAAATAAATATCTAACAAGGCTTCATAACAGGACATATAGCCTGTAGTAAGCGCATTCATATAAATATGTGGATAACTACTACTTGCATCAAAAAACAAACTAGAAGATGGATACTTTTTAGATCCTGTAAATAACGTGTGTTCAATAATATGATTGACACCTGTGGAATCTACTGTAGGCGTTCGTACACCTAACGTAAAACTTTTATTCGTATCTTTATTCTCAATCCAAATCACCCTGAGCCCACTTTTTTCATGCAGGTAACTATGGAGTATATCTTCACCATGTTTTTCCTTAGGTTTTCTATTTGCGCTTTTTCTAAGACCTGCCCATAGCAATTGGTCGTCATTAAAACAATTGCTAACATGCCCACAAATAACTTTTTTAGCATGTTCTTCACTCCTTTTGATTAGAATGTGCAAGTCTCGTTATTCTCATACCTCTTGCTTCTAGTTTTGTTCTAGTTAAACATTTTTTTTCATATATTATAGTTAGCATAGGTACTTATAGATTTTAGGAGGACATTTCATGTCATTTTCTTTTTACCCCCCAAATAACGCCAGACAAAGCGTAGGTAGGCTCATTATACAACTTTCTACAGATCCACAAGTAGGTGCCCTTGCCCCTATTTCAAATGTACAAATCACTATTAAACAAACTTCTTCTACTGGTGATGAAACCGTTCTTGCTGAATTGGTAACTGATGAGGTTGGGCAAACCCCTCCGGTTGAATTAGAAGTGCCCCCTCTTGACTATAGCCT
>CALGWE010000432.1:0-2305 GCA_937935915.1 uncultured Clostridia bacterium | reverse complement strand
TTGTATTTGCCATTGACTGAATAATAATTGGATTACCACCACCAATTACTAAATCTTTAACTTTTACTGCACGTGTATTTTCTCTTGTATAAAAACTCATCGTCCAATTCCCATCCTTATTAAATCGTTATATAAAACTACAACTGTTAATAACATTAAAAGTACCATTCCTATAAAATGAACAGCCCCTTCTTTCTCAGCTGATACAGCTTTACCACGAATCATTTCAATAATAATAAATACTAAACGCCCACCATCTAATGCTGGGAATGGTAATAAATTAAAAATTCCTAAGTTCGCTGATAAAAATGCACCAACATAAATTAGATTAATAATGGCATATGCTAACCCCCCCATCTCAACACTTTGATCCCATTGTTTAGAGGTTTGATCAACAACGCCTACAATTCCTGCCATTTGATCCATCCCTACTTGACCTGTTACAAGCTGAATCAAACTGCCCCAAATCAATTTTACTGCACTAACCATGCCACTGAAGCCATTTTTAATGTTATATAAAATATTCGTATGTCCACGTGTTACAGTAAATCCAAAGCGTGCCACACCATCTTCTTGCATCTTGGTACCTAACAAAATGGCTTCTTCTGTACCATTTGCATGCTGAATAACCAAGTTATATGTTGCTTCGTCTTTACTTAATGCTTTAGATAAATCTTCAAGCTTTTTAACTGGCTGATTATTAACAGCTACAATTTTATCTCCCACCTGAAGTCCTGCTGCTACTGCTGGCATATTCTCTTGCAATGTTTCAATTTCATTGGTACTATAGCCCACATATCCCATGACAATACTCATTAAAATAAAGTTCATCACAGCACCAGCTACAACAATTAAAAACTTTTGCCATGGTCTTTTAGAACTCATAGCCTTAGGATTATCACTTAGGCCCACCTCTTCTTCCATACTACAAAAGCCACCTATAGGTAGTAAACGAATAGAATAGAGTGTCTCTCCTTTTTGAACAGACCACACTTTAGGCCCCATTCCTATAGCAAATTCATGCACTAGTACACCATTTTTCTTTGCCATAATAAAATGACCCCACTCATGAATAATCACAACACACGCAAATATTAAGATAAGCATGAATATAAATATGACTTTATCTAGCATTTACCTACCTTCTCTCCACTGCATTTCCTTGCCCAAGCATCACTTTCTAAAATCTGCTCTAAAGTTGGACTACTTATACATATGTGCTCCTCCATCACGTTATGTATAATTTGTGGTATTTGCATAAAACTAATTTTACCATTTAAGAAAGCTTCTACAACAACTTCATTAGCCGCATTTAATACAGCAGGCATAGTTCCTCCTACTTTAAGAGCATCGTAAGCATATTGTAAACAAGGGAATACATCTTTTCTAGGATATTCAAAAGATAAATTTTTAATTTCAGCAAGTTTTAATTTAGGGATACAGTCTAAATGTGTACGTTCTGGATAATAAAGTGCATAACCAATAGGATGCCTCATATCTGGCATACCAAGCTGTGCAATTGTAGAACCATCTACATACTCAACCATAGAATGTACAATACTTTCCTTGTGTACTACAACATCAATTTGCTCTGGTGTTACATCAAATAAATGTTTTGCTTCAATAACTTCTAATCCTTTATTCATTAATGTAGCTGAGTCAATTGTTATCTTGCTTCCCATCTTCCAATTTGGATGATTAAGGGCTTGTTCCACTGTTACATTTTCTAACTGCTCTTTTGTATATTCTCTAAAAGGCCCACCCGAAGCTGTTAAAATAACTTGTTCAACTGCTTTATGTTCATTACCTCTTAAACATTGAAATACTGCTGAGTGTTCACTATCAACTGGTAAAATTGCTACACCATTTTCTTTTGCAAGTTTCATTACTAGCTCTCCAGCTGTTACAAGTGTTTCTTTATTTGCAAGTGCAATTGTTTTCTTAGCCTTTATGGCAGCCATTGTTGGTACAAGTCCTATCATTCCAACTACAGCAGTTAATACAACATTAACTTCTTCTAGTTGACAAATTTTAACTAGACCATCCATTCCACTTAATACTTCTATATTTATATTCTCTGGAATCATCTCCTTTAATTTTAAGGCACTTTCTTTATTGTATACGGCCACATATTTAGGAGAAAACTCCATTATTTGCTCTAGTAGTAAATCTATGCTGCTGTTAGCAGAAATAGCAACTACTTGAAACTTATCTTTATTTTTTCTTACAACATCTAAAGTTTGAGTACCTATAGATCCTGTTGAACCTAGTATGGTAATTCTTTTCATAAATAATCCCTTTCTTA
>CALGWE010000431.1:0-1216 GCA_937935915.1 uncultured Clostridia bacterium | reverse complement strand
GTCTATTTCTTTTATAAATGTCTTGAAACTTACTATCTTAAATTTTCCCAAACAGTTGATGAAACAAAGCTAAATGTATTTATGTCACAGGATGCCGAGCGAATGAGTAACTATAAGAAATATCACGGTTGGAAGACAATTAGTGAATTTATGCGTTTGGCAGATTCGAATGACATCAAGAATTATTTTGATACAGTAAAAAAATACTCTCTTGTTAGGGAGTATGGAAGAAACGGCTATCCTGTTGATAAGATTCTTGCTCATAAGAATTTTGATAAGATGACAGCTAACGATATTTACAGGGTTATCAGAGCTAAAGCTGATAAAATTCACACTGTAATCAATGCCGGTGAAGAAGCAGTAGAGCTTACAAAAGGTAACGCTGATCAGATTAAAAGGTATTTGAAGAAACCAAACTTTGGACTTCCATATCCCTGGCCAATGTACAATGAATTCTTTCTTGGGATGCGAGAGGGTAAAACGCACTTTGAGGGCTTTATCTCAAATGGTGGTAAATCTCGAAAGCTTATTGCATTAGCAGCTTATGTGACTTTGGTACAACATAAAAACTTTCTTCTTATGTCTAATGAGATGGACGAAGATGACCTTAAAAACTGTATGATTGTTACTGTAATAAATAATAAAGAATATCAAGAATTGCATGGTATTAAGATCAAGAAGCCAGAACGTGAGATTGTTTTGGGTGCGTACAGAGATAGAAACGGTGAGATAATTCGTAGGCATATAGATGAGAATGGTATTTATACAGAGTCAGAAGAAGAGTATATAGAAAGGGTTGAACGTGATTCAGATGAGTATCACAAAATCGTTCAAGTAGGAGAATGGATTGATGAGAATACAAAAGGTAAGCTTTTGTACAAAGATGTCCAGGACGATTATTCTATGGAACGTATTGAATTTGAATTACGTAAGGCGAAGCTTGTAAATGAAGTAACCTATTATGGTTATGATACATTGAAAAACTATCAAGTAGAGGACTGGGCGCAGTTAAAGCAGATTGCAACTAAGCTTAAGGAAATTACAAAAGAGCTTAAAATGTTTGGATTTGCAGTATTCCAGTTATCTGATGATAGTAAGTTTACAGATGTGTTCCAGTTGAGTTCTATGAATATTGCATCTAGTAAAGGTATTAAACATGTTACTGATACGCTTACTCTTGGAAAGATGATTGAAAAGAGTGAATACCACAAATATC
>CALGWE010000430.1:0-1648 GCA_937935915.1 uncultured Clostridia bacterium | reverse complement strand
AGATCCTTATGCAAATTATTGCGAGGTAAGACCAGGACAAGCTTCTTGTTTATATAATGTAGAAAACTTTAAATGGGAAGATAGTAAATGGATGCAAAAACGTAGTGGGCGTGCACATTATAAAGAACCGATTTCAATTTATGAAGTACATATTGGTTCTTGGAAAAAACATTTTGATGATACTTTTTATAACTATCGTGAGGTGGCAGAAAGCCTCGTTTGATGGTTCTTGGGGGTATCAAGTAACAGGTTATTTTGCCCCAACAAGCCGTTATGGCACACCAGAAGACTTTAAATACTTAGTTGAATTATTACATAAAAACAATATTGGTGTTATTTTAGATTGGGTACCAGCACATTTCCCAAAAGATGCTTTTGCACTTGAGAAATTTGATGGTGAAGCATTATATGAAAGTAGCGATGACCGTAAAGCGCACCATCCACATTGGGGAACACTTGTTTTTGATTATAGCAAACCACAAGTTATGTTATTCCTAATTGCCAGTGCAATTTCATGGCTTGAAACTTATCATATAGATGGTCTTAGAGTAGATGCAGTAGCTTCTATGCTTTATCTTGACTATGGTAGACAAGATAACTATGTGCCTAATATTTATGGTGGCAAAGAAAACTTAGAAGCAATTGAGTTCTTAAAACATCTTAATAGTATCATTTACCGTAAGTTTGAAGGTGCAATGATGATTGCAGAAGAATCTACTGCATGGCCAAAGGTATCTTATTCTACAGATGAGGGTGGACTTGGTTTCGGCTTTAAGTGGAATATGGGTTGGATGAATGACTTCTTAAGTTATATGCGTACAGAACCTAAATGGCGTAAAGATCATCATAGTCAAATAACCTTTAGTTTAATGTATGCATTTAGTGAAAACTTCATTCAAGTATTATCTCATGATGAAGTTGTACATGGTAAGAGTCCAATGCTTTATAAAATGCCAGGACCTATTGAAGAAAAATTTGCGAACTTAAGAGCAACTTATGGTTTCATGTATATGCATCCAGGTAAGAAAATGCTTTTCATGGGAGATGAGTTTGCACAAACTAAAGAGTGGAATGAAAAAGTAGAATTAGATTGGGGCTTATTAAAATATCCTGCACATGAAGGAATTAGACAATATGTTAAAGCACTTAATCATCTTTATACAACACATAGCGCTTTATGGGAAATAGGTAGTGGCTATGAAAACTTTGAATGGATTGACTGTGAAAACTATGAACAAAGTATTTTATCCTTTGTACGTAATGGAGAAAAACCAGAAGATAAGTTAGTCGTAGTTGCCAACTTTATGACAGATAATTGGGAAGAATACCGTATTGGGGTACCTGAAGCAGCTGAATATAAAGAAATTCTCAATAGTGATAGCTGTGAAGTCGGTGGAGAAGGTCGATTAAATGAAAATAAGTTAGTGTCAGAGGATATACCATGGCATGGAAGGGAACAAAGTATACAAGTCAATATCCCACCACTTAGTATCCTTGTATTTGAAATAAAAAAACTTATTACCAAATCAGATGAAAAGAAAACAACTACTAGAAAAAGAGTAACAACTAAAAAAGCCGAATCAGCAGGAGTTAAAGAAGAAATAGCAAAAGCAGCTAAGACAACTAAGACAAAGAAAACAACTAGTAA
>CALGWE010000429.1:0-1648 GCA_937935915.1 uncultured Clostridia bacterium | reverse complement strand
TATTAAGCACCCATTATCATGGGAATTTACCAAGACAGCTTCAAGGGGTATCCGATATGGCTAAACGTGAGTTGTTATTTCCTAAAATTTTACATACTTCAGATGGGGTATATACTAATGCCATGTTTGGGATGCTCAAAGCACTTTTAAAGATTATTAAGGAGCAAGAACCATCTCATATTGCTGTGGCATGGGATGTGAGTCGTAATACATTCCGTCGTGAGATTGCAAGTGATTATAAGGGCACACGAAAAGAAACAGATGCTCCTTTAAAAGAACAATTTAAAAATATGCAGAGTTTACTTGAACGCATTGGGATTAAACAACTGATGAGTTCACCGGATTCACCTATTTCAGAAACTTTTGAGGCTGATGATTATTTAGGGTCTATGGCTGCAAAATTTGAAGAGGAGATTCCTGTATATCTTTTAACGAAAGATAATGATTACTTACAATTAGTTTCAGAACATACAAGATTATGGCTTATAACTTCTAAGAGTAAAGAACTTGCACAAGCATTTTATCCAGAATATGCAGAAGTATTGCCTGATGGGGTAGTGGAATTAACACCACCTTTAGTTGAACTTTATCAAGGCGTTACACCAGCGCAGTGTTTAGACCTTAAAGCATTATGTGGCGATAGTAGTGATAATATTAGTGGCGTAAAAGGTGTAGGTGAAAAGTCAGCTGTCCCGCTTATTAGAGAATATGGGACTATTGAAAACCTCTATGCGCATATCGAAAACTTAACACTAGAGGAAGAAAAATGGTTAAAAGAGTTTTGGAAAGTAGATTTAGGCATAGTGCGTTCACCACTTAAGTTTTTATTACAGCCTGATACTGCAGAGCAAAAAGGTGGTAAAACAGCAGCACTTGAAAGTAAAGCCTTAGGATGTATTAAACGAGATATTGTGTTACCTTATGTACTAGATGATTTTAAAACTCAAATTGACGAAGCGGCTTTAGAAGCAGAATGTAAGCGTTATGAATTTAATAGTTTATTAAATAAGGAAACAGATGTGAAAAAAGAAGAAACAGTAGTTAAAAAGCAAATAAGCAGTTTATCTCAGCCTGAGATAGAATTTATTGTGGCTACACAAAAAGTACAAGCTTTTAAGAAAAAAATGCAAGCAGATACCAATGAACAAATGAGTTTATTTTAAAGAAGCAATGGGTTTTAAAATCCCATTGCTTTTTTTGATTTACTCAGCAGTATTTACTGCATCTTGAATAAAGTCAGCCAATTCATTAGCCATAGCTTCATTAACAGCTACACGTGGGTGGAATATACCAGCATCTTGGCTTAAAGCATGGAAATAGACTTTAGAATCACCATATGTATTCACGATTTTAACAGCATCTGCAATGCGTTTAACGAAAGTAGCATCTTGGCTAGCTGTCATAGGTCCAATAGTACAGAAGATATGTGCATTAGGATATTTACTTCTGATTTTACTAATAAGTGTAACATATTCAGTTGTGAACGTATCAGATAAGGTAGAAGAATAATCATTTTGACCAAGATTGATGACAACATAATCAGCTTGCCATTTACTAAAATCCCAAATAGGTGCAGGCTCGTCTAAGAGTGTCCAATCCCAAACATCATTCATGTCTACAGGAAGGTAACCATTAACGATACCTATAC
>CALGWE010000428.1:0-1721 GCA_937935915.1 uncultured Clostridia bacterium | reverse complement strand
ATTATTTAATTAATTCTTTAACTTTAGCGTTTTTACCAACACGTTCACGTAAGTAGTTAAGTTTAGCTCTTCTAACTTTACCTAAACGAACAACTTCGATTTTTTCAATGTTTGGTGAGTGAAGTGCCCAAGTTTTTTCTACACCTACACCGTAAGAAATTCTTCTTACTGTGAATGTTTCACGAACTCCACCGTTTTGTCTTTTTAATACGATCCCTTCGAACATTTGTACACGTTCTCTTTGACCTTCTTTGATTTTTGCGTATACGCGAATTGTATCACCAACGTTGAATGCTGGTACTTCTGCTTTAAGTTGAGCGTTTTCGATTTCTCTAATAATTGGGTTCATAATAAATTCTCCTTTTTTCTAAGATGTTCTTAACATAAAATACTGCCAGCGGAACATCCGTAATAACAGTACATAGTATAGCATGTCTTGTTTTTATTTGCAATGATTTTTTGCGTAATTTTCAAGGAACTTCTTGTCTTTTACGCTTAAATTAGCTTTTTCTAGTAAATCTGGACGTTTATTGTACGTATTTATAAGAGATTGCTCTCTTCTAAATTCTTCAATTTTCTTGTGATTTCCAGAAAGAAGTTCTGCTGGTACTTTACGTCCCCTAAATTCAGCTGGTCTTGTATAATGTGGATATTCTAGAAGTCCATCACTAAATGACTCTTCTTCAAAAGATTTTTGCTTACCAAGCACCCCTGGTTTCAGACGCATAATACTATCAGCAACGATTACAGCAGGTAATTCCCCTCCTGTTAATACATAATCACCAATAGAAATTTCATCTGTTACGATTTCATCAATAACACGTTGATCCACACCTTCATAGTGTCCACATAAAATGACAATATGTTCTTCTTTTGCAAATTCCTCTGCCATTTGTTGATTCCACACTTTACCTTGTGGTGTCATATATAGCACACGTGGCTTCACACCAGGCATAGTCTCTTTCACGTGTTCAAAGCAATCACAAATAGGTTGTGCCATCATAAGCATTCCTGCACCACCACCATAAGGATAGTCATCTACTTGGTGATGTTTATTGGCTGCAAATGGACGAATATCAATAGCTTCTAATTGGATTTGATTGCTTTTTTTAGCACGTCCCATAATGCTATAGTTTAAAATTTGATCAATTGTTTCCTTAAATAAGGTCATAATTGTTATTTTCATAGATCTTCAAGCCCTTCTAAAAGGTGTACAATCATTTTACCTGCTTCGATGTCTACAACTTTAACAACTTGTTTAATCGCTGGTAATAAAAGTTCTTTTTTAGTTTCTGGATTTTTTACAACGTAAACATCATTACTACCTGTGTAAATAATATCTACGATATCCCCTAAATAGCGCGCATCTTCTTCTGTATATACACCTAAATCATATAAATCGCTGATATAATATTCGTCTTTTTTAAGTGGTAAGCTATCTTTACGATCAATTTTAAGTGTGCTACCTTTTAAAAGCTCAGCTGCGTTCATATCATCAATGCCTTCTAATTTAAGAAGTACAAAGTCTTTATGGAAGCGTACAGCTTCAATATTATATTTTTTAAGTTCTTTTCTCTCTACATAAATGTCTTTTAATTTTTTAAAACGTTTAGGGTCATCTGTTGTTGGTACAATCTTAAGTTCCCCTTTTACACCATGTGTATTAACGATTTTTCCTACTGTAAACATTGTTTCCATATGAATCATCCTTTGTTTAAATT
>CALGWE010000427.1:0-4311 GCA_937935915.1 uncultured Clostridia bacterium | reverse complement strand
CAACTACTTCACCAATGGCAACGAACTTGCCATTAACAAGTACATCTACTGGTTCCCCTACTAAACGATTAAGTTCAATAATACTACCAGGCCCAAACTCTAAGATTTCTTTAATCTTACGTGATGTACGACCAAGTTCTACTGACACTTCCAATGAAACATCCATTAAAATATCCATATTTTCTTTTGGATATACTTTTGGACGTGAATCAAAACTTTGGAATTGTGGTGTTTGTACGTCCACATCTGCTCTTACAGCACTTTCGCCATAATAACTTGGTCCTGCTTGCATAACTGGATCTTGATGATATACTGGTGCTGCTTGCATCTGTGGTGCCTGCATTTGTGGTTCTGGTTGTGATGCCACTGGTGATGGCGCTGGTTGTGGCGCTACCGATGGTGCTGGCGTTGGTTGTGGTGCCACTGGTGCTACTACTGGTGCATTATTATTTTCTTCTTCTAATAATCCTGCAATAAGATTTTTTGCAAAACCAATTGGGTGAATTTGCATTAATTCACTATCAATAATATTTTCTTCTATTTGAAGTCTAAATGATACTTTTACTACGTTTCCTTTAGGCCCAAATATACTCTCTAAATCTGTTCCTTTTTTTACAGCTTGTGGTGGACTAATATCAATCTTTTTATTAAAGATTTGTGCCATTGATGTAGATGATGAACCAATCATCTGGTTCATAGATTCTGCAATCGCACTTAAATGTAAATCCGTTACAGGTCCCTCTACATAAGCTCCTGTTCCACCCATCATTAAGTCTGCAATAACTTTTACATCATTGTCTTTTAAAATCATTAAGTTAGAACCAATAAAACCTTCTGTATAGTCTACAGAAACTGCTGTTAAATCATTTGTAAATGTGTTTACAAAGTTATCCCAACTTAAAACTTCTACTTTAGGTGTTGTAATTAAAACCTTATGATTTAATAATGTAAACAGCGTTGTTGCAGCTGTTCCCATACTAATATTCCCAATCTCACCTAAGGCATCAATTTCTTCTGGGCTTAATGTTTCTTCATTTGGGTCTATTACTTCTTCATTTGCATCCTCTGCATCATTAGAAGTATCAGAATCAATATTTCCTAACAATGCATTAATTTCTTCTTGGGAAAGCATTTCGGCTACCATTACTCATCCTCCCTCTGTATTACCTCATTTATTTTTATTGCTACTTTATTTTTATATTCTCCTGGTGTACCTGAGAATTTCAATATATTACCTACATAAATATCAAGATCTGAATCAATATCTCTATCCAGCTTCACGATATCTGTACACTTAAGTTCAAGAAACTCTCTTACTGTAATATGTGTTTTCCCTAATACCGCTTTCACAGGAACCTTTCTTCTTTCAATCATCTTTTCTATGTATTCTTCATATGAAGGTCCGAGTTCTTGCTCTTTTTGTGTAAACCAATATTTCGTATTGAGCTTATCCATGATAGATTCAATCACTAAATGTGGAATACATATATTCATCATACCAGCTACATTCCCTATTTTTATATTAAGTGTCACAAGGGCAATGATTTCATTAGGTGATATAATCTGTACAACTTGAGAGTTTGTTTCAATCTTTTCCAATATCGGGTCAAGTTCTACTACATTCTGCCAAGGTTCGCGTAATAACTGTACAAACTGAACAAATATCTTTTCTAAGATAACACGCTCAATATCTGTAAATTCTCTAATTTTTTCAATACCTACACCGCTTCCACCTAATACTCGATCGATAATTGCATACCCCATGTTAGGTGTAAGCTCTAATATAATCGAACCTTTAAGTGGCTTAAAATCTGCAACGGCTAAAATGACGGGGTTAATTAATGCATTAGAGAATTCCGAATATGTAACAGCCTCGGCATTCATTACTTCTACTGATACAAGCGATCTTAGATGCCCTGATAAATAAGTAGAAATTAATCTTGCATAACTTTCAAATATGATTTCTAGTGTTCTAAGCTGCTCTTTGGAGAATTTAGAAGGTCTTGCAAAGTCATAAACCTTAACACCTTTTTGCTCATTGGCTTCTTGGATTTCATTTACACTAAGCTCTCCTGTATTAAGCGCTTTAAAGAGTTCATCTATTTCGCTTTGTGACAATACTTCACCCACGTCGTGTCACCTCCTTTTATCTAAGTTGTTTCTTACACTGCTATTTATTGGACAAAGAAATCTTTAAAATAAACTTCCTTAATAAGTGTTGTATCTAATAACTTATTAAGTCTATTTACGATTTCGCTACCAAGCTTTACTTGTGCATCAGCTTTTGACATCATACTGTATGTTTGTTCACGTACAACTTGTATAATTTCATTTCTAATAAGTGCTACGTTTTCACTATATAATGCTGAAAAAGCCTCATAACCTTTTTTGTCAGATTGATCTACTCCTAAACTTACGCTGATTCTAGCAATATGTTGCATACTATCTTCACCATATACATTACTTGTAATGGCCTCAGCCAATTCAACTTTTGCAAGTTCTGTCTTTTTAAATTCTTCTTGTACTGCTACTACTTCTTTAGGAGTTTTATTGAGTTGCGTTAGGACAAAGAATGTACTTCCTGCTATCCCTAATCCTAAAACCACAAATCCAACTATTACAAATATTTTAAATTTATTTTCCAAGTATGTCCACGCCTTTCTACCTTGCTGTCAATGATTTACCAATCTTAATCTCTACACGTCTGTTTTTGCTTCTGCCTTCTTCTGTCTTGTTATCTGCAATAGGATGATACTCAGACATACCTTCTATTGAAATCTTTTCTGGACTAAAGCTTCTTTCCTCAATATAGAATCTTGCTACTGCTGATGCCCTTGCACTTGATAATTCAAAATTGCTTGGGAAGTATGCTGTATGAATTGGTACATTATCTGTATGCCCTTCAAATCTTAATGAATAACCATCTTCCATATATTCTTTTAACTTAGAAGATAAAGCATCTAAAGTTTGAATTGCACCTGCTTTAATTTCTGCTTTTCCACTTTCAAAAAGTACTGTATCTGCAAATCGAATAATAACTTCATCACCATTTTTCTCAACTACAAGTTGATCGTCTATATTCGCGTTACTTGTGAACTCTTGTAAATCTTCTTTTACCTTTTCGAGTTCTACATCTAATTTAGCTGCTTGTTCTAAAGTTGAGCGGTCACTTGAGCCTGGAAATTGACTGACCCCATTCCCTAATATATTTGCGCTCTCACTAATCGTATCCGCTCCATCTAATATACCAATAGATCCATCAAAGGAAGCAATAACTGCTTTAAATTTTACGGCATCAATTGTAGACATTGAGAACAGTAATACGAAGAAAGTAAGAAGTAAGGTCATCATATCTCCATATGTATTCATATAGGCGGGTGCACCTTTTTTAGGTTCATCTTCCTTCTTTTTCATCTAGACTCACCACCTTACTCTTCTTTATCAGCTTCTTCACCAATTGCCCCACGATTTGATGGTGCTAAGAAGGCTTTTAATTTTTCTTCAATTACACGTGGATTTTCACCTGCTTGTATTGAAAGTAACCCTTCAATCATAACTTGCTTATGTAAAATTTCTTCTGCACTTCTAACTTTTAATTTACTAGCAATTGGTCCAGCAATATAGTTAGCAATCATCGAACCATATAATGTTGTGATAAGGGCAACACCCATTTTAGGTCCAATTGTTGTTGGGTCATCTAAGTCTCCTAGCATCCCGATAAGACCAATAAGTGTACCAATCATTCCCCAACCTGGAGCAGCTTCTGCCATAGCTTCCCAGAACTTTTGATTATCTTTATGTCTTGCTTCAACAAATGCAAGCTCTGTTTCCATAATACTACGAAGTAATTCTGCATCTGTTCCATCTACAATAAGCATAATACCTTTTTGTAAAAATATATCGTCCATATTTTGTGCAATTTCTTCAAGTGCAAGTAATCCTTCTTTTCTTGCTGCAAGAGCAAGTTCATTAATTTTTTTTATCACATGCACTGGATCTGATTCCTTGTTTGAAAATGTATGTTTGATTGTTTTTAATGACTCTATAAATTTAGGTAATGGATTAGAAATAAGTAATCCGGCAACTGTTCCACCAATTACAATTAAGATAGAACCTGGATCTACGAAACTCATTAAGCTTGTTCCCGTCTGTATAACCCCGAAGATCATACAGAACGCCCCTACTGCTAACCCTACTATTGTTGAAATATCCATCTTTCCACTCCTAACTTTCTACAGGAAGTGACGTTTGTCTCTTGTAGCTTATAATTTTGTTTATCACTTCCTGAGTTGTTTCTTTCACCACATATTT
>CALGWE010000426.1:0-31980 GCA_937935915.1 uncultured Clostridia bacterium | reverse complement strand
TAGATATGAACGTTTATATTTTACCTTAAGATCTCTTCCAACTAATTCTACAACCAAATGTTTATACTTCATAAAATTATACCAATACTGTTTCATGGTTTTCTCCTATCATAGCAATTATTAATTTAATTACTATTTATACATCTCTTCATAATACTTCATATAATCACCGCTCACGATTTTTTCCATCCATTCTTGATTTGCTAAATACCACTCAATAGTTTCTTTGATACCTTGCTCAAATGTATAGCTCGGACTCCAACCGAGTTCTGTAGTAATTTTTGTATTATCAATAGCATATCTTCTGTCATGACCTGGTCTATCTTGTACATATTTAATGAGATCTTCTGATTTGCCTAAGTTACTAATAATAAGTTTTACGATTTCAATATTAGCTTTTTCATTATTGCCACCAATGTTATAAACCTCACCAATTTTCCCTTTGTGAAGTACTGTGCTGATGCCTGTACAGTGATCTTTTACATGAAGCCAATCGCGAATTTGCATTCCATCTCCGTATACTGGGAGTTCTTTTCCTTTTAAGCAGTTGTTAATCATAAGTGGAATAAGCTTTTCTGGGAATTGATATGGACCATAGTTATTTGAGCATCTTGTAATATTAATAGGCATACCAAATGTTTCATGATAAGCTCTGACAATCAGGTCTGCTCCTGTTTTTGAAGCTGAATATGGGCTATTAGGTGCTAGTGGAGTTGTCTCTGTGAACATGCCTTCTTTGCCTAATGTACCGTATACTTCATCTGTTGAAACTTGAAGATATTTTACGCCTTCTTTAAATAAACGGCAGTGTTTATCTTCAGGATTTACTTTCCAATATTTTTTAGCTGTATCAAGTAATGCTTGAGTTCCTAAAATATTTGTACTAAGGAATAGTTCAGGATCTTCAATACTGCGGTCTACATGTGATTCAGCAGCAAAGTTAACTACTGTATCGATATTGTATTCTTTGAAGATTGTATCTAATACTTCACGATCTCTAATATCTCCTTTTACAAAAGTATAACGAGGATTATTTTCTACTTCTTTTAAGTTTTCTAAGTTACCTGCATATGTAAGACTATCAATATTAATAATGTTATAATCATAAGTTTCTAACATGTATTTTACAAAGTTACTTCCAATAAAACCTGCGCCACCTGTCACTAATATATTTTTCATAATTTCCTCCATGCTATATCTATTTTACTTAATCGTTATTTCATAAAGATTTTTATCTCATCAATTCTTCATTAGCAATTTGCATCATATATTGTCCATATTCTGTTTTAATCATAGGTTCTGCTAGTGCAATAAGCTCTTCTTTTGTAATCCAGCCTTGTCTATAAGCAATTTCCTCAATACATGCCACATATAATGATTGACGTTTTTGAACTGCTTGTACAAAACTAGCTGCTTCTGTTAAACCTTCGCAAGTTCCTGTATCAAGCCATGCCATCCCACGGCCAAAGAGCTCTACCTTTAACTTATTTTCTTTAAGATAAGCTTCATTAACTGCTGTAATTTCTAGCTCACCTCTTGCGGAAGGTGTAATCGTTTTAGCAATTTTTATAACGTTATTATCATAGAAATAAAGACCGGGTACTGCATAATGCGATTTAGGTGCTTTAGGTTTTTCTTCTATAGATAATACATTCCAATCTCTATCAAATTCCACAACGCCAAAGGCTTCTGGGTTACTTACATAATAACCAAAAATAATAGCCCCTTCTTGTAATTTAGCAGCATTTTGTAATGTACCTGTAAAACCTTTACCATAGAAAATGTTATCACCTAATACTAGGGCAACATTGTCATCTCCTATAAACTCTTCTCCAATAATAAAGGCTTCCGCTAAACCATTTGGTGCTTCTTGAACTGCATATTCTATTTTCATGCCAAGCTGATGACCATCACCTAATAATTCTTCAAATACCACTACATCTCTAGGGGTAGAAATAATGAGGACTTCATTAATGCCGGCTAACATTAATGTAGAAAGTGGATAATAAATCATTGGCTTATCATAAATAGGTAAAATTTGCTTAGATACTGCTTTCGTAATAGGATAAAGTCTTGTACCTGAACCACCTGCCAGTATAATTCCCTTCATTTATATATCACCTCATAAATATATTTATTTCCTATAATTAAACTTCAATATATATCTTATCACACCGCGACTTTTTATTCTATATTTTTATAATATAGGGTAAATTTGTATATTTTCTTACTTTAATTCCTTTTATTTCCTTTTTCATATTTCACTTTATACAATACTTTTTCATATTTCACTTTATACAATAATAAAGAGCTCATAAGATTAATATTTCACTAATCTTACAAGCTCTTTCATACAGCATTGCTATTATTATGCTTTATTACTTTTTCATTACAAAGTTAATCGTATTTTTAATCAGTATTCCTTCTATATAAATATAGTTCAATAAATGCGACCACTTAAATCGTACTTTATCTATTTTCTTAATGCCTTTAATGCCATTTCTAATGCCTTCTCTATAAGCTTTACCAAATCCTTCATTTATAAAGAACATATATTTAACGAAATAACCCATTAATAAAAATGGACTATTTAATATAAGCTGTAAAAGTGGCATATTCTTATATGGCACATATATATTGTTTTGTGCTGCAAGTCTTACTTTAAATGCATTATAACGGCTTCCTGATGTAGCACTTCCTATATGATGAATCTTAGCTGCCGCGCAGTATCTATTTTCATACCCATAGATTCTAGCACGATAACTAATATCTACATCTTCCATGTAAGCAAAGAAATTTTCATCGAAGTATCCAATTTCTTCAAATACACTTTTTCGGTATAATGCTGCGCCTGCACAAGCACTAAATACCTCTTCCGACTTGGTATATCGGGTAACAGATTCATTGTCACCTCTCTTACGCGTCCAGCCCATTAAAGTATATTCATCTCCAGCATCATCTATTAAATCTGGGTTATGATATTGAATCATTTTACTACATACTGCAAATGCCTTAGGGTGACTTTCCATTTCCTTTAAAATTTCTTGCAGGAAGTCTGCTGCCATAATCGTATCATTATTTAAAAGTAACACATATTCGCCCTGTGCTAAATAAATTCCTTCATTGACGGCACGACTAAAGCCATAGTTTTGATCTAATCTTTTAAACTGAATATCTCTATATTCTTGTACCCACTCATAAGAGCCATCTGTTGAAGCATTATCAATAATGATTACTTCAAAGTCCTTAAAACTTTGAGCATAAACTGAGTCTAAACATTCCTTTAAGTACTTATTACCGTTATAATTTGGAATGACGATAGAAATCATCTAATGTCTCCTTTATTTTTCATTCTTTACTACATAGCCATTTGGATGACCTTGATGCCATTTCCAAGCTGATGCAATAATTTGCTTCACATCCGTAATTTGTGGTGTCCAACCTAATAAAGCCTTTGCCTTTTCTGAAGAAGCAATAAGCTTAGCTGGGTCACCACTACGTCTCTCTTCTATTTTGGCTGGGATTTTATGGCCTGTTACTTCTCTAGCGGCCTCTATCATTTCAAGCACTGAATAACCATTATTGCTTCCTAAGTTACAAATATCACTTTCTCCACCTTTTAATAAATACTCTAATGCTAGAATGTGGGCATTTACAAGGTCTGTCACATGAATATAATCTCTAATGCATGTGCCATCTGGTGTTGGATAATCTGTACCAAAAATACTGATATGCTCTCTTTTACCTAATGGTACTTGTAAAATAAGTGGTATTAAGTGTGTCTCTGGATTATGGGCTTCTCCAATTTCTCCACTTACATCAGCACCAGCTACATTGAAGTATCTTAAACACATATAATTTAAATCATGTGCCTTGTTAGTCCATTTCATCATTTTTTCAATAGCTAACTTTGTTTCACCATAAGTATTGGTTGGATTCGTTGCAACGTTTTCTGTAATCGGCATAACTTCCACTTCGCCATAAGTCGCTGCTGTAGATGAGAATACAATATGTTTTACATTGTTATTTAACATTGTTTCTAATAAAACCTGTGTACCATATACATTGTTATTATAATATTTAAGTGGTTTCACCATAGATTCACCTACTAGTGAATTAGCTGCAAAATGAATTACACCTTCTATGTTTTCTTTTTTAAATACTTCATCTAAAGCTACTTGATTTTTAATATCTACTTCATAAAAAGGCACATCTTTTGGCACAGCTTGTCTATAGCCTGTTTCTAAGTTATCAACTACAACTACTTCATAACCTGCTTGAAGTAATTGTTTAACTGCATGAGAACCAATATAACCAGCTCCACCTACTACTAAAACTTTCATACTTTCATCTCCTTAAGCTTAACTTAATTCACTTATAATCTGTTTGTCTTTATTTAAATCATCTATTTTATTATTAATATATCTTACTAATCTCCTCATCCACTGATCATATCTCACTAATTGCTTTAATCCTTCAATACAATACGAAAGTATGAGTGAACTTATTAATAAGAACAATGTTTATATACTTATAACTTTTTAATTTCTTCATATACTCTCTTACAATTATTTCTGTCTGTATATTTATAGAAGCTATCTACACGGTCTTGATATATTTCTTTCATAACACATGCATTGTTTATATGTTCTACAATTGTATTTACCAACTCTTCTTCATTTGCTAATACTTCTCCAAATCCCATTGTCTCATAATCAAAGTAACCTTCGTTATAAGTATGACCTTCAAAGAAATCAGCTCTATCAAATTGATAATATACAACTGGCTTTTTCATATAGGCAAAATCAAATGCTACTGAAGAATAATCTGTAATAATAAGGCTAGATTCATTAAATAGCTTCTGATAACTTGTATTATACTCCGCAAATACTACATGCTCATTTTTATTGAAATCTTCAATTTGTTGCCAAACTGCTGGATGAGGGAAAAAGATAATTTTATATCCTTTTTCTCTAGCTGCTGTTAAAAGCTTTTCATTATTAATAAGTGAATTATACGCTTTACAATATGTGCTATCTTTAAAGCTTGGATTATACTTTCTTGTGCCATCATTTTGATCTACATCATACACTAAGCCTTTACGCCATGTTGGCATAATGAGAATTTGTTTATCTGCACAATTAATGAGATTATCAAATCTTGGGAATCCAGTCAGTTTAACAACTTGCTCATTATAATCATAATCCCCTTCGATAATAGATTCATATTCCTTATTAACTGCTGTTACAAATAAATTAATATTCTTATTGTACTTATTCAGCCATCCTGAAAGGTCATCTTTAGTGATACCGTGTTGTAAAAATGTAAACTTGAAGTTTACAAGGTCTTTTAAGAATATCCCCTTACCACCAAAAGGTACACGAATATTATCTTCTCCATGAGATGAAGCCACATGACTTGCTAGTAATAATAATAATTTATGTTTTTTAGAATTAAATGCCACTACCGGGCCATATTGTTTCATTCTTTCAAAATCAGGAGAATCCTTTGAAATTACGAAGTACTTCTTAATACCATCTTTTTGCTGCATAGCATATTTAAATAAATGCTCTGCATTATCATCAGCCTTATCAATTCTATCCATAAACAACCATATTGGCTTTTTATAAACCTTTTTAAGAATCATAGCCCCTAAACGTGCTATGGCTATTTTTATCTTTTTGTTTTTAATAAGCTCTTTTAAAACATGATACTCTCTGCCTAATTTAGTTTTAATATTATTTCTAATAAATACGAATGAATTATATTTATATACAACTAAATACTCTTTTGTCTCAAAGTAAGTATTATTAAGTGCCGTACACAGTGGCATGAATTTACCTATATGAATTTTAGGACGTACTTCACTATTACCTACCTTTAAGTATATTTTCATACTTTGCTCTTTAAGGCTTGGATCTACAGGTATTTCTGCTTTAAATGTCTCTATTTTTCTAATAGTATTACCTAAGCTTTTTACATCGCTCATGCTCCTTGCATATCTATTAGCTACGACTCTTCTATTACCTACTTCTATAATAACTTCATAATCTAGCCCTAGTAAGCTGTTTCCAACAAGGCCTTCCACTAATACTTTATCATTTTGTACAGTCATAAACTCTACCTTTAAAGGTTCATGTTGCACACTAAATACAAGTCGCTGGTTAAAGCTTACTTCTACCTTATCTGGGAAATACGTATACTTTAATTGATTTTCTAAGTCATTATATTTCATTTTGAGTACATGTACTTTATGCACATTACTCATATGTTTTTGCGCTAAGATAATATCATCATCTATATAACTGACTACTTCTTTTAAAAGATTCATATACGCTTCATATTCTTCTTGATTTAAGACTTCTCGATTAACTTCGCTTAAATTAAATCGCCACTGTAAATCATACATAATTGTCCATTGAATAAATCGAGGTACATATCCTTTCTTTTCAAGACAGTATCTTATAAGTTCTAGTGAGAACATTTTGAGATAGTCGATATACCAGCCCTTACGACTTGTGCTAGACTGTATTGCTGATCCCCCTGCTAAACGGCTTCTATAACAGTATCTAGCTTGTCTAACAACACCTAATGTCTCTGTTTCTAACAATATCTTATTAATAAGTTCTGCATCCTCTGCATACTTTAAGTCTACATTAAACTTGAACTTATCCTTAAAGCTTGCTTTAATAAATGAACTACTTGAAGAAAGTAAGGGTTTATCATGTTCTCTTGTTAAGTTAATCATTCTAGTGGTTTGAAACTTATTATTAAGGATATGACCCCCAGTCTTTCCTTCAAAGAAATGAATAGGGATCGTTACAATATTTACATACTTCTCATGGGCTTCAAAGAACTCCCATACTAAACGAAGTGTATCATTGGTTAACTTATCATCAGAATCTAGGAAGTTCATGTATTTCCCTTCTACATACTCCATCCCCTTATTTCTCGCAGTACTTACACCACCATTGGGCTTGCTAATATAAACAATGTTATTTGGATACAAGTTCGCATATTTCTTACATATACTACCACTAGAATCTATACTCCCATCATCTACTAAGATAAGTTGTACATGCTCTTCAAATCCTATATCTTGTGTAATAACACTATCTATGGCTTCTTCTAAATAACTTTCTACATTGTAAACTGCCATTACAATGGAAAATCTATATTTATGTGTTACTTTCATAGCTCACTCCTTATGTCTCTTCTCTGATGTCACTTTTATTTTATACCATCTCTTATTTTTTGATTATGGCTATATTAAGCTACCTCTTAATATAAAAGCCAATATTTTTCTCTTTAATGTCATATATTTTTGTGCATATATAGAACGTCTATCTATTTTACGAAGTGCCTGCTTTAATAAACACCTATATACTTTTAATTCTGCTTGATCTAATGTTTCCTTTGCATATTCAAGCTGATTAATTCGCCACTGTAAATCATACATCACTAGATATGCTATATATTGTTTAAACTCTTCTTTTATATTCCAATCTAATAACTGCAATGAAAAACCTCTCAGGTAATCCATATACCAACCTTTATTACTGCAACCACTTTGAATAGCTGAAGTATTACTTTTACGCTTTCTATACCAATACTTAGTTGTATTAATGACACCATACGTACCTGTATGTAATATTATTTCAGTTAACAGCTTTGCATCCTCTGCATACTGGAGCCTCTCATCAAATTGACGTCCTTTTAGGCTTTCTCTACTTATAAATGAGCTTGAACTAGATAATAAGATAGCTGTAGGTTCTTCTTCTATTTTAATCACTCTACTTGTATCAAACTTATCATTTAATATATGCTCTCCCTGCTCCGCTTCAAATATAGGAATCGCTATAATATTTACATCTTCCCTATGCTTTTCATAGAAAGTCCATACCTCACTTAATGCATTTTCTTCCAATTTATCATCTGCATCTAGAAAATTCACTAGATAACCTCTAACATATTGAAGTCCTTGATTTCTCGTATGACTCACACCGCTATGTTCCTTCTTGATATATAAAATATTATGTGGATACATACCTTGATAGTGCTGACAAATCTCTTCAGAGTTATCCGTACTACCATCATCCACTAATATAAGCTGTACATTTTCTTCAAATCCTATATCTTGTCTTATAACACTTTCTATCATCTCATTCAAATACTCAGCTGTATTATATACAGCTGAGATAATTGAAAATTTATAAGTAGGCTTCATAAGCGTCACACACCTCTTTAGTTGGCCCAACCATTTTGACTTGACCTTTTTCTAACCATACAACCTTTGTACAAAGTCTTCTTATTTGAGGCAAGGAGTGTGAAACAAACAATACTGTAGCATCTGATTTTATAAGCTCTATCATTCGTTCTTCACTTTTCTTTTTAAATCGACCATCCCCTACTGATAGTACCTCATCTACAATTAATATTTGTGGCGTTACAACTGTAGCAATGGCGAAGCCTAATCTTGCTCTCATACCCGAAGAATAATTTTTAATAGGTGTATCAATAAAGTCTTTAAGCTCAGCAAACTCTATGATTTCTTCTGTTTTCTCTTTAATAAACTCTTTACTATATCCTAAGATTAAACCATTTAGTTTAATGTTTTCTCTTCCAGTTAAATCATTATCAAATCCTGCACCTAGTTCTAAAAGTGGAGATACCTTTCCTTTAACTGTTACTTTACCTACTGTTGGCTTTTGAACGCCAGAAATAAGTTTAAGTAATGTACTTTTTCCTGCACCATTAAGTCCTACAAAACCAACGACTTCACCTTTTCCTATGGTTAGGTTAATATCATTTAAAGCAATAAATTCTTCATAGGCAATTTGTTTTCTAATGCGTCTAATGAAATACTCCTTAAAGGAATCTACCTTTTGTGTTGTTTTCCTATAATGCATGCCTACATGCTCAAGTTTTATTATAAAGTCATTCATCTATCATTCTCCTATATATTAAGAATAAATTTATCTTGTTGTTTATAGAATGTAATTAATCCAATGCCTAACGCTAAAACAGGGTAGACAGCACATAATATCCAATTGCCCCCACCTGTGATTTGCCCATTGATGAGACAATCTCTAAACACTGATATCATTGGAAAAATAGGATTAAACTTTAATACAAATGCATATCTAGGATCAATAATGTCTACTGAATAAAAGATTGCTGACATATACATAATAACTAATAAAACAACAGAGTATAAATGTTGCATATCCCTAAAGAATACATTAACTGTGGCAAGGAATAACCCTACTCCTAGTGAAAGTACAACTAAACTTATTAATGGGAATACAACTAGTAAACTCATTGCTGTTAACTTTACTTTTGTTACAAGCATAATGAGTAATAATGGTATTAATGAGATTAAGAAAATAATAAATGAAGATATCACCCTTGATAATGGATATAAATACTTCGGTACATAGATTTTCTTAATTAATGTACTTTTACTCGTAATACTTACCATTGATTGATTCGTAGCTTGTGAAAAGAAATCATAAATTAATCTTCCTGTTAAACAATATACAGGGAAGTTTGGAATAGAGTTTTTAAAGATATTAGAGAAAATAAATGTTAAAACAATCATTATTAAAAGTGGGTTTAACATACTCCATAAAATCCCTAAAAACGAATTTCTATATTTTAATTTAATATCCTTTTTTACAAATTCCCATAATAATGCTCTATAATTATAAAAGGTTTTAAGATGTCTAATCATTTTATGCCTCCTCTATTACCTTTTTAAATACTGTTTTAATTTTCTTATGACACGGTTATCTGACCACTTTAATATATTCATTAAAACGCCCATTCCTACTTGTCCATTTTCTAAATCATATCTTAAATACTTATTTCTAATAAGCGTATCATATTTATAATGCAATTTTCTTTTTGCAACTACCGTATTTTTAAAGGCTGCTTGCATATCACTTTGCTTTCTAATATGATAATTAGCTAATGGCTTTTCAATAACATAAATATCATGCTTCATTAGAAATCTAATATTAAAGTCCCAATCCTCTAATACTTCTAATGACTCATCATAATATCCTATCTCATCATAAATTTTGGCTCTATAAACAAATGAAATAGGTGAATACAGGTTGTTCTTAATAAGGTCATAGATACTTATCACATCTTTTAATTGATAGTTAAAAGGTTTTACTTTCTCTATTTTAATCTTTTCACCAATTACCTTTTCTAGCACCTGATTTGTATGTGTGACTACACCCATAGCTTCTTTATGTTGCTTTAAATACTTTAAGGTCTCTTCTAAAAAGGTTTCATCCCAAGTATCATCATCATCATGAATGACTACGAATTCTGTTTTTACAGCTCTGGTACCTAGGTTAATGGCTTTATTTAACCCTAAATCCCCTGTATTATCAATGATTTCATATTGCTCTGGTTCTAACTGATTTTGCTCAATAATCGCATTAATCTTCTCATTAGAACCTCCATCATTAACTAAAATAATTTTCCAATCCTTATAGGTTTGTTTTTTGATATCTTGTAAGGCCCTATCTAAAAAAATATATCTTACAGATGTTCTTACAATAATAGATATATCTTGCACTAGACTACTCCTTCTTACGAATTTACTTCATTATTCATTTTGTTATTTTTATTATTACGCTTTATAATTTCCTCATACAATCTTTCACAATTTGCATGATCTGTATAAGTAAAGAATGCCTTCACCCTTTGGTCAAACTTCTCTTTTCTTATACCTTTTTGACTAATTGCTGCTGCTAGGTGATTAATTAACTCCTCTTGGTTATACGAAACTTCTCCAAATCCATCTACTTCATAGTCAAAGTAAGATGCATTGGCATGTCCTTCTCTAAAGTCAGCAATATCAAATTGATAGTATAAGTTCACATTTCCTAAGTAAGCCGAATCAAAGTGAACACTTGAGTAATCTGTAATAAAGATTTCTGCTTCCTTTAGTAGGTTTGAAATCTCTACTTCTTCTGAACTACGTATTGCTATATGTGCACCCGATTTAAAAGTATCCTTAAAGGCATTCATCCCATGATGTGTCACAAATATCATCTTATAGTTTGCCTCTTCTAATAATTGCTTTACTCTTTCATCACTTATCAGCCCTTGTACTGCCTTATAGTAACTAGATTTTATAAAAGCTTTCTTAGCTTCTACTTGATAAGCCTTATCCTCTCTAGCTAAATCATTTAAATATCTTCGCCACGTTGGCATGAATAATATAAGCTTTTGTTCTTGCTTATTCTCTTGATTTAGCGTTAATTTATCATATCTAGGAAAACCTACATTAATGACCTCTTCTTCTGGATACCCAAACTTATCTATGATAAATGCTGATTCTCTAGTTGCGGCTGTTACAAATAAATCAAAAGCACTTACTGCCTTACCATATACATGACTTACATCCTTATCTGTAATCCCATGTTGTAAAAATACCTTTAGCTTCTTAGGAAAATATCTGCCTATATATTTATAGAAGATATTACTGCCCCAAGGTTCAATAATATTTTTCTCTGTACTTGCAACAACTTCACTTCTTAGAAAATATAGTTTATGTTTAAAAGACCCTTTTACCAGCACCTTACCTATGGCTTGTACTTTAGGAATATTCCTATCATGCTTCTTTAGAATATAGTAACTCTCTATTTCTGGATGCTTTTGATTTAAGTACTCAAAAAAGGCTACACCATTATCTTGCGCTTGATCTTCACGTTCAGAAATAATCCATACCGGCTTTTGATGCTTAGATTTTGTAAGGTACATTATAATTCCTGTTATGCTAATGTCTAATAGCATAAACACTGCTTTTAATATTTTCATTGCTTACTCACTACTTCTTTAATTTATCGTTCTTCTTTGTCTTGCATATACCAACTTACTGTCTTTTGAATACCTTCTTTAAAGTTATGTTGTGGCTGCCACCCTAACTTAGTAGTGATTTTCGTATTATCAATAGCATAACGTCTATCATGTCCTGGTCTATCTTGAACATATTTAATAAGTGTTTCTTCCTTTCCAAGAAGCTTAAGTATTTCTTTAACAATCTCTATATTGTAACGTTCGTTATTACCACCAATGTTATACACTTCACCTAGCTCGCCTTCATGCATTACTTTTGCAATAGCACTACAGTGGTCTTCTACATATAACCAGTCTCTAATCTGCATTCCATCTCCGTATATAGGAATTTCTTGATTTTTTTTACAGTTAGTGATAATAAGAGGGATCAATTTTTCAGGATGCTGACATGGCCCATAATTATTTGAACATCTTGTAATATTAATTGGCATACCATATGTCTCATAATAAGCACGTACCATTAGGTCTGCACTAGCCTTCGATGCTGAATATGGACTATTTGGTGCTAACGGTGTTAGCTCTGTAAACCTTCCTTCTGCGCCAAGTGTACCGTATACCTCATCCGTTGAAATCTGGATAAACTTTTTATTTAACTTAAACTCTCTACTATATTTATCCTCCGGATTCACCTTCCAGTATTTCTTAGCTGCTTCAAGTAACACTTGTGTGCCTAGTACATTTGTTTTTAAAAATATAGCCGGATTCTCTATACTACGGTCTACATGAGACTCTGCTGCAAAATTGATAACTATATCTATATTATGTTTTTCAAAGATCTGCTCAACTAATACTTTATCTGTAATATCACCCTTTATAAAAGTATAGTTTGCACATCCATCTACTTCTCTTAGATTATCTAAATTACCTGCATAAGTTAAACAATCTAAATTAATGATATTGTAGTTATAGTGCTCTAACATATAAATGATAAAGTTACTACCTATAAACCCGGCACCACCAGTTACCAGTATATTTCTCATATTCTCCTCCTTAGCTGTCTTATCTTATGTTGTCATGGAATATTACTTTTTATATTAAGTTTAATAAATACTCACCGTACTCTGTTTTTTCCATTTCCTTGCCTAAAATAGTTAATTGTTCTTTACTAATCCAACCTTGACGATAAGCTATTTCTTCAATACAGGCAATATATAGTCCTTGTCTCTTTTGAATAGTTTGTACGAAACTAGAAGCCTCTGCTAAACCTTCACAAGTTCCTGTATCTAACCATGCCATTCCTCTTCCAAAGAGCTGTACCTTCAGCTTATTTTTTTCAAGATAAGCCTTGTGTATATCTGTAATTTCTAGTTCTCCTCTTGCTGATGGCTCTATCCCCTTAGCAATTTTAATCACATCATTATCATAGAAATAAAGACCTGGTACTGCATAGTGTGATTTAGGTACTTGAGGCTTTTCTTCAATAGAAATCACATTGCCTTCCCCATCAAATTCTACTACACCAAAAGCCTCAGGCTTTCTTACATAATGCCCAAATATAATTGCACCTTCTTGAAGTTTAACTGCTTCTTGAAGTATACCACTAAACCCTTGACCATAAAAAACATTATCCCCTAATACCAATGCAACTTTATTATTGCCTATAAATTCTTCACCTATAATAAAGGCCTGTGCTAATCCTTTAGGTTCTTCTTGAACGGCATATTGAATGCATAAGCCCAAGTTGCTGCCATCACCTAATAACGCTTCAAACACTGGTAAATCTCTTGGCGTAGAAATAATCAATATTTCTCTAATTCCTGCTAACATCAATGTTGAAAGTGGATAGTAAATCATTGGCTTATCATAAATAGGTAAGATTTGTTTTGAGATGGCCTTTGTAATTGGATATAATCTAGTCCCTGAACCACCTGCTAAAATAATGCCCTTCATCTACCTTCTCTCCTTGCCTTATTTATAATTCTCTGTACTACTATGCATCTCACATTATATACTTCTATTTATATAAATACATATATATATTCCTATATATAAAGATAAAAATATTTATACTTCATACTTTATATTTCAAGCAAAATATTTCTATCTTTATAAACAGGAACTTATAGAAACACCTAGCTTATTTAGCTAGATGTTTCTTAGTTTTTATATCAATTGTAGCATGTGCTACACGTCGCTCAATTTCTACTCTCTCTTTATTAATCATATAGTTGATCGCCATTCCTACCCCTAGGAGAATCCAGAAAATAGGTGCTACTGAAACAACTGAGTCATTGAAGAATCCAGCGCCTAAGTAACCTACTACTGCTAAGAATGTGGCCATACCTATGATTTCTTTGTTTTCATAGTAACCTCTAAAAGCATAAAGCTTAAAGCAGTTTACAATATATGTGCCAATTAATACGAGGAATGCAAGTAATGCAAGCCCACCATTATTAATGGCAAATTGTAAATATAAATTGTGTGGTTTATCTACAATCATATTAGGTGTATCATATGCCCACCATTTTGCAAAGATATCGTTTTGAGGGAATACTAATGGGAATGTATCTGGTCCTTTACCAATAAGCCATGTTTCTTTTAATAAAGGAAGACTTCTTGACCAAATATATCCTCTGGCAGAACCTAATTTTTCTTTTCCTTCAAAACCAATGTATGGTGCATCTTTGAGCTCGATTTTTTGCTCTGCAATATCATTAATTGCATAAAGTCCTTCATTTGGATCTACTTTAAATAAGAAGGCCTCAATATCTTTTTGAGAACCTGCTACACTAGTACGTACAATGACACGTACAATAGGTGCTGGAGATTCACCTTCTTTTAATAATTCTGTTTGAGTCATTCTATATGTGATGTAGTTAAATCTACTATCGTCTGTTGTATAGATACCATCTGTTAATGTATAGTTTACAGGCTGGCCAGCTTTGTCATATGTTTTAACATTTTCACCTTCTGCTTTAAATGTTAATGCATCATCT
Organism: uncultured Clostridia bacterium; assembly: GCA_937935915.1. Taxonomy (GTDB): domain Bacteria; phylum Bacillota; class Clostridia; order Lachnospirales; family Cellulosilyticaceae; genus Cellulosilyticum. The sequence continues at coordinate 17,167 of CALGWE010000426.1, read as the reverse complement.
TGTGTTTCAAGTGTTGCTGTACCATCTTCAATAACTACATTTCTTACTGGAATATGATCTTTGTAATTAATTTTTTCATCTGAACCTTGCACAATGCTTGTTATATCGTTTAAAAGTGCTGGTAATCTATTAAAGATTTTACCCCCTGTTGCTACATTAAAGCCAAATACAACAAGTACTGCTGCTAAAATAACTGGAATGACAACCTTCCACTTTTTAATAATCTTATTAGCAAATACGATAACCCCTACAAGAAGCGCTACACCAAATCCAATAAGACCAGCTCTTGATGTACTACCAAATAATAAGAAAACAGAAGCTAAACTCATAATGCCACAGAAAACTTTGCACTTATTACCTTTTAAGAATAAAGTTAATGTCACAAAAAGTGGCACCATCATAGCTGCGAAAGAACCTACATAGTTATAGTGGAACATTGTTCCGTAAATTGTTCCTTTATCAATCAGTCCTGATATGCCATTGATTTTTTCCTGATCTGCTTTAGAAATAATGATATTCTTAACAAAATCATTGTGTACCATTAGATCTTTTCCTACATATTGGAAGTAGCCAATAAAACTAGATACTACCACTACGATTGAAAGTGCTATGACTATGTATTTATAATCCTCATATTTCTTAAATGTCATCAGTGTATACATTAAAAATAAAATATAACAAGCTGTTATAACCATTCCTTCTGCTCTATCTGGAATTCCCCACCAAGCTGATGAAGAGTAATCAGACATTACTGTAGCGATTAAACTTATTAAAAGAAATACACCACTACATATCATATATATACTTGTTACCTTATCTCTTTTAATCATATCTTTTTGGACAACTAAGAAGCTTATCACTAACATTAGAATAGCTGTGAGTATAATAAAACTAGCTTTGTAGCTTGAAAAGAAATCTGCGAACTTACTTGTTCCCATAGCAATTGCAACATTTACATCAGGTTCAACAATTTGCAATCTAACAATTAACGGGATAATTGCTAATGCTATAAGAATTGGTATAAACATGATTTTATTCACTATTGCATTACGCTTTTCTAGCTTCTCTTGCTTGCTTAATGCTTTACTTTGCGTTTGATTTTCCGCCATAAATAACACCTCAACTCCTTAACATATTTATTCCTAGTATAGCATTATATTACTATATATTCTATAAAATCAACTATTCCTTTTTAAGGAAGGCAAGATATTGTCCAATTTATACTAATGGGCATTTACTTTCCAACTATGGTATAATGTTTACAGCTTTGCTATGAATTAATAACTTAGGAGGAAATTATGATTCGGGAAAATCAAAAATATTTTAATGGCCTACAAGTTTTTCTAGATATTTTTATTATATTAATCTCCTTTGTGGGAGCATATATTACTAGATTTTATATTATGGACGATGGTGTTATTGCGCTCTCTTTTGAACGTTCACTCTCATTCATTATAGCGACTATTCCAGTATATCTATTGCTGTATAGTTGGCTTGATTTATATAGTTCTAAGCGCATTAAATCCCTCACACACGAGGCAACTAAAATCCTTGGTTCTAATACAATCGGTCTCCTAGTGCTTATGGCCTATCTCTATCTGCTTAAAGAATTAGACTTTGCACGATATGTTTTATTCTACTTCTTTGCTTATAATTGTATTTTAACTGTTAGTTGTAGAAGCTGTGTCCGTCTCTTCTTACGCAAATACCGCAAAAAAGGCTATAATCTCAAACACTGCCTCATTATAGGTACTTGTGAAACATCTTCTAAACTTATTCGTAAACTTCATAAAAATCCTTTTTGGGGCTACAATGTAATCGGTGTCGTAAGTACTGAAACTAGCCACCCTATCCAGTGGCATGATACTAATCTATCAAATGATATAGTACATACATTAGATGAGGCGGCTTCAACTTGCTTGAGTAAAGAGCATAATATAGTGGATTTAAATATTTCAACTTATGATGAAACAACTGCCACTAAAGACAGTAACTTCTGTGGTCATAAAATCATAGGTAACATTTCTAATCTTCCTAAACTATTAGAGAGCACTTATATTGATATCGTAATGATTGCTACAGAAGAGCATAATGCCACCCAACTCGGCTACATTATTTCATCTTGTGAAAAAGCGGGTATTAAAACTCAAATTGTACCTTATTACTATAAATATGTACCAGCCAGGCCTTATATTGATGATTTAGATGGCTTACCAATTATTGATACAAGACATATTCCTTTAGATAATTTATTTAAAAACTTCCTTAAAAGAAGCTTTGATATTGTCTTTTCATTATTTGCCATCTTACTAACAAGTCCACTTTTGTTATTCTCAGCAATTATGGTTAAGTGTACTTCACCAGGTCCTATTATCTTTAAGCAAGAACGTGTTGGCTTAGATCGTAAAACATTTAACATGTATAAATTCCGCTCTATGCGTCTTCAAACAGATGAAGAAGAAATGGATAAATGGACTACAAAAAATGACCCTCGTAAAACTTGGTGGGGTAACTTTATGCGCAAAACAAGCATTGATGAATTACCACAATTCTTCAACGTATTAAAAGGTGATATGTCCGTAATAGGTCCAAGACCAGAACGTCCTTTCTTCGTAGATAAATTCAAAGAAGAAATTCCACGCTATATGATTAAACATCTAGTACGTCCAGGCATTACTGGATGGGCGCAAGTTAACGGTCTACGTGGCGACACTTCTATCGAAGATCGCATCGAACACGACCTCTATTACATCGAAAACTGGACCTTCGGCCTCGACCTTAAAATCATCATTCTCACAATCTTCAAAGGCTTCATCAATAAAAACGCCTACTAAGTTTGGGGACAGGTCTACAATATCACTTATACAAAAGAGGCTATACTGCAAAATAAGGTTCTGCAGTATAGCCTCTTCTTTTCCTCTTCTCGTATCAGGTTATCCTTCATATTTGAAAGTTGCTTCTTTTGTCTCATTATTCCATGAAGATTTTACACCTAGAAGCCTACCTACTTCACTTACAGATACGAATGTTCTACCACTTTTAATAATAACAGGTACTTGCATTTGAGCCTGCGCACCATTTACCATAGCTACTTTGCTACCTTTAGTGAGCTGAATAATACGTCCTCCTGCAAAAAGTGTAGTTGTACCTTGTTCTTTATCATACATAATGTCTTGTTCTTCAAGTCCAAACCCTTGTGCTACATAACGCATTGGCACCATTGTGAAACCTGGTTCTTCAATATAAGGTTCTACATCCATTAAGATTTCTTCTTTTCCTTTATATCCTTTTTTAGAACCTATGGTAAACTTCAATATTTCTTTGCTAAGTCCTTTATAATCTATATCCTCTGTGTTTTTAGTTGTAAGTGTTAAAAAGTTTTCGATAGTCATACTTTCACCATAAGCATCTATAGCTGTTCCACTTAACTCTAAATCAATTTGCCCTTCTGGTACTGTACGATTTACAGTTACTTCATTCATGACAACCTCAAACTTACCAATTTCTTCACTTTCTTTAAATGTTACAAGTGCTAAGAAACAATCATCTTCTGATGTACTTGCTTTGATTCCTTTAATTCCACCTTCCGTATGCATTTCCATACTACTACCTTTAAGCATAATACCATTATAATCAGGGCTTAACTTAAAGATGATTTCACCAGATTGTAACATACCTTTTTGAAGTTCTGTTAAAGTAAATTTACCTGCATATTGATTTTGTAAACCTACCTTTAATGATTGTCCTTCAAGTTTAACTGAGAATGGGTTCTTAATATTAACAACTTGAAATGTTGTACTTTCCTCTGCTGCTGGTCCTTCGATTGTCATAAACACACTTCCCATTTCTCTTTTATCAATTGGTACATATACTGGTAGTTTAAGTGATACTCTATCTATCTTATCACTTTTTGCTATATCCTTTGATATAGTTACGCATAAACTAGTAGGATCTATCTTTCCTTCATTATCTTTTTCAAAGGTCATATCACTAATTAAGTCAATATTATTTACGATTTGCACACGTCCATCTTTTTTTAGCTTTATTAAATCTAGGTGTGGATTAAGCTTTAATACTTCATCATTTGTCATGCTCTCAATTTCTTTAATGCTCTTACCCGTTTCCCCATACACGGCAAGTAAAGTACGATAATCAAATTTGGCAATATCTAACTTCATAGTTAATGTACGATTAGCACGTAAACTATCATCTACTTTTTCACCCATTACGAAGCTAATATCTTCAATATGGCCCCCTCCAATTTCTACAGGCTTACCTGTCATTTGAGCATATATTCCATACTGTTCTACCTTACCTATGGTAATACCATCCTTAGCATTTGATAAATCATCTGAAACAATATTCACAAGTAAGTTGCCTTCTGTTGGCTTAGCTTGTTTCGTTCTCACATATAAATTTTTAATATTAACTGTTCCTGTAGACAATCCACCATATATAGGTGGCACAATAACATCTATACTGCCATGATCACTATTTTTCACTAACATATAAATACATGTTCCTTTATTTGAGAAACCATTTATAAATTCTACATCCTTTTTATTAGATACTTTATAGGTGGTATAGCCTTTTTGATCATATTCTGTCTGTACCCTCTCTCCATTAATTTCAAATACATAGTCTGTATTATCTAGCTCTAAAGTAAAACGTATTTCCTCATCCTTCATAGCACCTCTATAGGATTCTACAATCTTTAAGTCTGCTAACTTTCCTGTGGTCCCTATTGTATTTACAAGTCCTAATGCCCAACTTGCTCTATAATCTGCTACTGTTGCAAAAGTCCATTTACCATCTGTAGTTGTTGTGCCACTTTTAAGACTTACTGTAGCTGAAGTACCTGTTACCTCAACTAATAAAGGGAAAGAATAACGTCCATTCACATCAAGTGTTTGCCCATCTATCCTAACCTTCATAAGCTTATCTGACTCCTTAATATAGGTAACTGCAGCTTTTTTTCCATTGATTTGTCCACTACTTGCTTCAAACTTCCAAGCTTTATTACCTTCTACTATAACAGGTTCACCATAGGCACTAGTTAAAGCATCATTGCTCCATTTTGAATTAGTAAGTTCTAGATAAAATTCTTCATCTTGATGGTCCGTATCCTTAAATGAGATTCTCACAGCATTTGCTGTAGATACATCATAAAATACATAGTTTTTCGCTACTTTTATCATAGTTCTAGCCAAACCATTTATAGAAGCTGCTTGTATATTTATTTGCATCGTACTAAATAGCATTACAATCATAAGTAACCATGCATATTTCCGCCTCTCCCTCATAACTTCCTCCTTTGTATGCATTATTTTATATTTTTAAAATTTTTACATATATATTATACACTTTAACCTATTAATTAACTACTAAAAGAAGCATTAAATTTCTACTCATTTAACCTATATTTATTTACAAAAATAGAGTCATAGCTTTGTAAACTATGACTCTATAAAGTATAATCTATTGGTTATTATTTATTTTCAAAGGTTGCTGTCTTTGTTGTTGAATCCCAATTAGATCTAATACCTAATAAGCTTGCAAGTTGACTAGCTGGTAAATAGGTTCTGCCATTTACATTAACAACTGCTGTTGTCATTGAAATAGGATTACCATTTACAATTGCTATATTACTACCTGTTGTAAGGTTGATTGTTCTCTCTCCTGCAAAGATTGTAACTGTTCCTTTATTAAATAGGATATTTCCCTCTTTTACACCAAAGGCTTGAGCTAAATATCTTGCTGAAACCATTGTATAACCTGGTGCCTGGATAAATGAAGGTGCATCCATTACTACTTCTTTATCATCGATTGTGTAATTATATTCACCAATTACGAATTTCACAACGCCTTTAGATAAACCACTTGTTGTAATATCTTCTGTGTTAGCAGTTGAGATTTTAATGAAGTCTTTAACAATGATTGTATGTGCATTATTTTCATCATCATCTACATATCCTGCATCTGCATCAATTGCTTTACCACTGATTTCAAGATCATAGGTGCCTTGTGGTACTGTTCTATCTGTTGTGAAAGTTAAGTTCTTGAAGGTGATTGTAGCAGGTTCTTTAGAAGTACGATTTAATGTTAAGTTAATTTTTGCATTTGATGATGTCTTACCTTTTTTAACATCCACTTTAGTACCTCTAAGTCCAGAAGATACTTCTACATCTGCATCCGTTAAATAAATATTGAAATCTTCATCATCCTTAGTAATTCTAAATACGATATCACCTTTTTGTAAGCAGTCTTTTTCCGTTTCTTTAATAGTAACTTCTCCAGATACTTGACCTTGTTTACCTGTTTTTAGAACTGCTTGCTCATATGTTACATTAAATGGATTAACAATGTTAAATACTGTCTCACTTACATCATCTCCAGAAATGCCACGTCCACTTACTGTAAGTGTTACTTTACTCTTTTCTTTCATATTAATAGGAATACAAACTTTTGTTTTAAATTTAAGTATGTTACGTTCATCATCCTTATCTTTTTTGTATTTACCAGGTGTAAATAGGATTGTTTCTGGAAGTGCTAAACCATCTCTATCTGTATCAAATTCTGCTTCGCAATATGGACTGCTAGACCAATCACTATCATTATCTAAAAGTTCCTTAGCTAACCAAGCTGGATTAATTTGAGCTGCCCATTCTTTATAATCTTCATCACTATAATCTTTACTTGAGCTATAGCTCTTACCATCAACCTTGCCATCAAGTTTATGTGCGCTTGCTGCATCTTTTACGAGTTGTTTGTAATCCCAATAACCATTAGATAAGGTCATTTCAAATTCTCGGCCACTCATCATACTATCTTCTACGCCTTCACCAATTTCAAATTCTACTTCTTCTTTACGTCCTGCTTTTATGTCTTTAACCTTATCATTTTTCATTTTAACATAAACACCATATTCTGAAACCTTAGCTACTAGAAGATCGTTTTTCTCTTTTGTTAAATCATCACCTTTAATATCTACTGTGAAATCTCCTGTGTCTGGGTGTCTATTTTTTGATTTAACTTTGATATTTTTAAGTACTATTGAACCTCTCGTGTTACCAGAAACTTGAGGTATTGTAAATTTCATGATACTACGATCTGATTGTACTTCACCTTTTACTTCTTCTGTTTTACCACTAAGACCATATTTATATTCGGCCTCAAAATCACCTGTAAAATAGAAATCTGTATCACAAAGTTCAACTGTAAATGTTGTGCCTCCTTCTACATTCAATGCTCCTGCATAGTCTTCATCAATAGTAATATCACTTAGAACACCTGATGTATAGAATGTCTTATTACTTTTAGCATCTACAGAAATTCTCTTTTCTGCTGTTGTTGCAAAAACAAAGCTTTTAGCTGATACTGTAGTTTCCCCACCTCTTGTTACTACGCTTATCTTAGCTTCTCCGTCTTCTACCTCTGCAAATATTGGTAATCTCATGGTTGTATCTGAATGTGTAAATTGATTACTTTCAATAGTAACCATCATGATTGAATCACTTTGTCTTTCATATCTAATAGCATCTTGGTATATATAAGCTTCCACTTCGTTTTTATTAAGAGCTACTTCTCCATCTACTTTAACTGGTTTAAAATGATTGTCTGGATTTTGAGAAGCTTCCCATAATGTTTTTTCATCCCATTTGGCATTGTCTAATTCTAAGTAAAAAATCTCCGCGTTCTCATTGTTGTCTGTAAACTTAATCTTTAGCATATTAGATGTTGTAATATCTACAAATTTAGTATTTTCTTTAACCTTGAGCATATCTTTAACTAATGTATTCGTTGAGGCTGCCATTGTTATCGTTGGTACACTTGTAATAGTCATTGCACTTGCTAGAATGACTGCTAATTTTTGATTAAGTTTCATTTTAAAACCCCCTTATCAATTAAGCAGAAGCTATTGAATCAAAACTTATTTAAATCTCAAACTGTTAAGTGATTTCCTTAACTGCTTATATTGTATGAATCTTCCTAGAGAACATCAATTATTTTTTCCTTTTTTAACCAAATTGTAACCTGTCTGCAAAATATATTATCTATTTTTAAGGTATGTTATTTATTTTTAATTACATACAAAAGAAGAGGCTCTTGCCTTAAGCAATCGCCTCTTCTTTTGTAACTTATTTTATATAGTTTTACCTATATATTAGTTATTTTCAAATGTAGCTGTTTTTGTAGCTGAATCCCATGTAGATTTAATACCAAGTAAGCTAGCGATTTGACCAGCTGGTACGTATGTTCTACCATCTTTATTTACTACTTTTGTGCTCATAGCTACGTTGTTTCCGTTTACTACTGCAATGTTGCTTCCTGTTGTTAAAGAAATTGTTCTTTCACCAGCGAAGATTGTTACAGTACCTTTACCGAATAAGATATCTGCATCAGATACACCAAATGCATTTGCAACGTATCTTACAGGAACCATTGTGTAACCTGGGTCTTGGATGTAAGATGGTGCATCCATTGTTACTTCTTTATCATTTAATGTGTATTTGCTTTCTCCGATTACGAATTTAGCTACACCTTTAGCCATACCACTTGCTGTGATATCTTGTGTATTTGATGTTGAGATTTTGATGAAATCTTTAACTGTGATAGAGTGACCATCTGCATCGATACCTGTACCACCGATTTCAAGATCGTATGTTCCTTCTGGAACTGTTCTATCTGTTGTGAATGTCATATCTTTGAATGTGATAGTAGCAGCTGATTTAGAAGCACGGTTTAATGTTAATGTAACTTTAGCATTATCTTTTGCGTTACCTGCTTTACCTTTTTTAACATCTGATTTTGTTCCTTTTAATCCATCAGATACTTCAACTGTTACATCTTTTAAGTAGATACCGAAATCTTCATCATCTTTTTTGATTTTGAATTCGATGTCACCTTTTTGGAACATATCTTTATCTGTTTCTGTAAGTGTTACAGTACCAGATACTTGACCTTGAAGACCTGTTTTAAGAACTGCTTGTTCAAATGTTACTTTGAATGGGTTGATGATGTTGATAGCTGTTGTAGATACTTCGTTTTCAACACCACGACCAGAAGCTTTGATTGTGATTTTTTCTTTTTCTTTGTTATCTACTGGTACGCAGATATTTGTTTTGAATTTAACTTTATCGCAATCATCATTGCTTTGGATTTGTTTGTCATCATCATCTTTACCAAGTGTGAAGATAATTGTTTCTACGATTGCTTTGTCGTCATTATCTTGATCGAATTCAGCTTCGCATGTTTCTTTTTTCCAATCATCTTTATTGTCCATGATTTGTTCTGCTAACCATTTTTTATCGATTTTTAATGCTACTTTTTTATAAGCATCATCATCTACATCATCATCTTTTTTAAGTCCAGCTAAATCTCTAATTTTATCTTCGAGTGTTTCATCTTGTTGAAGTTTTAATTCTTTTTCAATATATTCTTTTACGAATTTTTTGTAATCCCAGTGACCGTTTTCTAATGTTAATTCTACTTCACGGCCTGTGATCATGCTATCTTCTACACTTTCACCAAGTTCGAATTCTACTTCTTCAATACGACCAGCTTTTACATCTTCAGCTTTGTCATCTTTCATTTTAATGTATACACCATATTTAGATACTTTACCAACTTTAAGGTCTGTTTTTTCTGCTACTAAATCATCACCTTTGATATCTACTAAGAAATCGCCTTCTTCAGGTTTTTTGTTTGTAGATTTAACTTTAAGGTCTTTGATTACGAATGTACCAGCTGTAGCTGGGTTGATTCCTGCTTCTGCGTATGATGGTAATTTGATTGTGATTTTACCTTTATCACTATCAGAAATTGTACCAGTAACCTCTTTTTCACCATATTTGCTGAAACCATATTTACCTTCTAATTTGAATGTAGCTCCATCAAATTTGAAATCATTGTCTGCTAATTCGATTGTGAATTCAGCACCTTCTTTTAAAGAACCTTTGTAAGCTTCTTCGATTGTGATTTCTGAAAGGCTACCACTTGTGTAGAATGTTTTATCATCTTTTGCTGTTACAGTGATTTTCTTTTCAGCTGTTGTAGCAAATACGAATGTTCCTTTAGATACTGTTGTTGAACCACCCATTGTTACTACAGAAACTTTTGCATCACCATCTTTAGCTTTTGCTAAAAGTGGAAGTGAAAGAGTTTTGTCTGTGTATTGAGCTGCAAGACTAGCTGGAACTGTGATTTTCATTGTGTCGTCGTTTTGTCTTTCATACTCAATTGTTTCATCGCCTACTGCATATGTCCATGTATTAGCAGCTTCAGCTTTTTCGAATGCTGCATTTTTTTCTACTGCTGTTGTTAATACATCTTCATTCCATTCTGCATTATCAAGGTCTAAGTAGAATATTTCATCATTATCATTGTTGTCTGTGAATTTGATTTTAAGAGCATTAGCTGTACCAATTTCTGTGAATTCGCAATCTTTTTTAACCTTAAGAGTTTCTCTTGATAAACTGTTTGTTGAAGCAGCCATTGTTACAACTGGAACTGCTGTTACAACCATAGCACTAGCTAAAACTACTGCTAATTTTTGACGTAATTTCATTTTGAAATCCCCCTTATTATATTTTAATTTTTTTAATTGACTTAACAGTTAATTAAATAACTAATTTATTTAACTGTGTTTATTTTATATACAATTCTTATTTAAATCAATACTATTTTGATTATTGTAATTTTCCTGTAATATTTGTAATACTACTTATTTCTCATGGCATTCGTTGAATTTCTAGAGGTTTCTTGGAATTTTTATATGTTATCGTTGTAATCTTACGTATAAAAAAAGGCAATTCGCATTATAACGAATTGCCTTTTTCCTTTATATAGTATCTATAAAATACTTTTATAAAACATTCACGTTTTATTATTTGTTTTCGAATGTAGCTGTTTTAGAAGCTGAATCCCATGTAGATTTTACGCCAAGTAAGCTAGCGATTTGACCAGCTGGTACGTATGTTCTACCATCTTTGTTTACAACTTTTGTGCTCATAGCTACGTTGTTTCCGTTTACTACTGCAATGTTGCTTCCTGTTGTTAAAGAAATTGTTCTTTCACCAGCGAAGATTGTTACAGTACCTTTACCGAATAAGATATCTGCATCAGATACACCAAATGCATTTGCAACGTATCTTACAGGAACCATTGTGTAACCTGGGTCTTGGATGTAAGATGGTGCATCCATTGTTACTTCTTTATCATTTAATGTGTATTTGCTTTCTCCGATTACGAATTTAGCTACACCTTTAGCCATACCATTAGCTGTGATGTCTTGTGTATTTGTTGTAGAGATTTTAACGAACTCTTTAATTGTAAGTTTGTTTCCATCTGCATCGATACCAGCACCTTGGATTTCAAGATCATATGTACCTTCTGGAACAGTTCTGTCTGTTGTGAATTTCATATCTTTAAGTGTAATTGAAGAAGCTTCTTTAGAAGTTCTGTTAAGAGTAACTACTACGTTACCTTTTTTACCTTCATTTACTTTTGATTTAGTACCTTTGATACCACCAGATGTTTCAACTGTACAATCTGTTAAGTAGATTTCTACATTTTCATCTTTATCTTTGATAGAGAATGTGATATCTCCTTTTTGGAACATATCTTTATCTGTTTCTGTAAGTACGATTGATCCACTTACTTGACCTTGAAGACCTACTTTAAGAACAGCTTGTTCAGATTTTACGTTGAATGGGTTGATGATGTTGATAGCTGTTGTTGAAACTTCTTTTTCAAGTGCACGACCAGAAACTTTAAGTGTTACTTTTTCTTTTTCTTTAGCTTCGATTGATACACAGATGTTTGTTTTGAATTTGATTTTATCGCAATCATCGTTAGATTGAGCTGATGCTCCACCTTTAACTTTACCGATTGTAAAGATAATTGTTTCTACTACAGCTTTGTCATCATCTTCATCGAATTCAGCTTCTACTGTACTCATATCCCAATCAGCTTTGTTGTCTACAAGTTGTTCAGCTAACCATTTTGTATCGATGTGTAATGCTTGTTCTTTCCAATCATCTTCATCTTGACCAGCTTTAATTGCTTTTTTACCGTCAACTGTTTCTGTTTTAAGAGTAACTTTTGTTAATTTATCTTTTTCGAAAGCTTTTTCTACTAAAGCTTTGTAATCCCAGTAACCGTTTTCTAATGTCATTTCGAATTCACGACCTGTGATCATGCTATCTTCTACACTTTCACCGATTTCGAATTCTACTTCTTCGATGCGACCAGCTTTTACATCTTCAGCTTTGTCATCTTTCATTTTTACGTATACACCGTATTCAGATACTGTAGCTACTTTAAGATCTGTTTTTTCTGCTACTAAGTCATCACCTTTGATATCTACAAGGAAGTCACCTGTTGAAGGATTTTTAACTGTAGCTTTAACTTTAAGACCTTCGATTGTCCATGTACCACGTGTATCTCCCTCAACTGCTGGTAATTTAACTGTAAGTTTTCCAGCATCTTTAGTATCAGCTTTAACTTCTACTTCTCTTTTACCTTGAGAACTGAAACCATATTTACCTTGAAGTGTATATTTTGTACCTTCATCGAATTTGAAGTCGCTGTCATTAAGTTCGATTGTGAATTCTCCACCGTCTTTTAATGCACCAGCGTAAGCTTCTTCGATTGTGATTTCTGCTAATTCACCTTTTGTATAGAATGTTTTATCACTTTTAGCTGTTACTGACATTTTTTTATCAGCTGTTGTAGCGAATACGAATGTTCCTTTAGATACTGTTGTAGATCCCCCTTGAGATACTACAGATACTTTAGCATCGCCATTTTTAGCTTTTGCTAAGATTGGAAGTTGAACGATTTGATCTTCTTTGCTAAGACCTGATACTGTTACTTTCATTGTATCGTCATTTTGTCTTTCGTATACAACTGTAGCACCGTTAGATGTGAATTTGTATCCGTTACCTTCTTTTGTGAATTTGTTTAATTCAGCAGCTACTGCTAATGTATTTTCATTCCATTCAGCATTTTCTAAGTCTAAGTAGAATACTTCGTCTTCACCTGTTGTGATATCTGCATCTGTGAATTTAATTTTTACAGCATTTGCTGTTGTAACGTTAGTAAATTCGCAGTCCTCTTTAACTTTTAATGTTTCTTTTGCTAAGCTATTTGTTGAAGCAGCCATTGTTACTACTGGCACAGCTGTTACTACCATAGCTGATGCAAGAACTACTGCTAATTTTTGACGTAATTTCATCTATAATTTCTCCCTTCGATTTATGTTTACAAATAATTTTCCTGTTTAAGTATTGATTAACTCAAAAAGATTATATATTTTTAACTATTCTAAGTCAATTTTAATTTCAAAATGTAATATTATTGTAATATAATGTCGAAAGATGACAAATGTATTAACTTTTCTTTCAATTTTTGCCATTATTTCCAGTTAATTTTTTTGTATACAAAAAAAGGGTTTACTTCCAGTGCACATTTTATAGTGCACTATTAAGTAAACCCTTTGATTTTATGTTTCTTTTTACTTGCTATTATTTTTCGTTGTAAACTTAGCTGTCTTTTCTACTTTATCCCATTCTTTGCTAAGTCCTAATATCTTTGCAACCTCTCCAATAGGCGCATAACTTCTACCATCTTTTAATACAACAGGCGCTTCCATTTGAATACTATTACGATTAACTATGGCTACATTACTGCCAACTGAAAGTTGGATGGCTTTATTATCATATGTGAAATATACCATACCATTACTATATAAAATTTGTTCTTCTGGTACACCAACAGCTAATGCAACGTATTTTAAAGGTACCATGATATAACCTGGCTTTTGGATATAGGTTTCTGCGCTCATTTCATATTTTTGGCCATCTACTGTGTAGTAATTTTCTCCTAATATAAATTGAATACCTTTTTGACGCTCTTTCTCTGCTTTCTCTTTTTCTATTTGAGCTAATTCTTCTTCAAGTGCAGCTTGTTCTTCTGCTTTTTGTTGCTCTACTGTTTTTTCTCTAATATAGGCTACAGTAATATCTTCTTTTGCATTAACAATAGCATCACCTTCTAATGTAAGGAGTACATCTTCTTCTTTAAAATTAGATGATTTATTAATAATAGGAATATCTTTAAGTGTAATCTTTCCTGCCTCTGATGCATTGGCACCTTTAATCTTAAATATAATTGTTTGGTCGTCTTTATTAAGTGTTTTAAGTTTCATTTTATCACTTACTCCTATAAATCCACCACCAAATGTTATGTAGTCATCTGTACTTAATTCGTAATCTATATCAGAAGAGTGTTCATCCTTAGATATGTACTTAAAATCACCAAATGCTAAATTAGGATTTTGTAATTTTAAAGTTATTTCTACTTCATCATCAATAATATTCGGCCTTATTTCTGTAAAAGTAATAGGAGCAATAGTACCTTCTTTTACTATAGTTGGTATTTCTTCTACCTCCCATGTTACTTTTTTCTCACTTTGTGCACCTATTAAAACCTTATGTGTATCAATTAATTCGCTCTTATCTCCTGGTGTTACTGTTACACTCATTTCTTTTCCTCTAGCTTCTACTACAAGAGCAACTGTGAAACTTACTTCATCTCCTTCTTTTAAATCCTCTGGTATATCTACATTAAGTTGAAGACTATCTTCTCCTTTACTCATTAATGCGATTTTATAAGCATCAATATTTTGAGCATCATATATTTCTGCACTTGTTCCATTACGATCTGTCCATACTGCATCTTCTAAATCTAAAATAATCTTTTCAGTTTCTCCTGCACGTTTATATGCATCTTTTATTGTGATCTTTAATCCTGGTGCATCATCTCTTGAACTCCACTTTGTTTCTTCAGTTACGTGTTCTACATGCCCTGTTAATATTGCTTGTGAGTGTGCATATAATGGTGATGTCATTAAACTAATTACTGCTAAAATTAAACCTATTCTTAATCTCTTTTTCATACTACCTCTCCTTACGTTATATTTTATTTTATATTAATCTTATTACTACTTTATAAGGATATTAATATACTTGATAATACTAGTAATGTATTCGATAATACCAGTAATACATTTGATAATACTAGCATTATACTTGTTTTTCGGTTTTTATTATGTAAGTACTTAAATATTTACTTCTTTTGTAACATATTTTTATTATTAGGTTTTCATATTAAGCCTATTATATTGACTTTTCAATCAATTATAACATTACAATTTATATGTTTACTAGCTATCTTTTAACATTTAATTATAAACCTATAGTACAAATAAAAGGAGCTGTCGCATTAGCTGATTTTAATCAGCTAATGGCAGCTCCTTTTGACTATCATATAATAGAAAAAGTCTATCCCAAATCTTGGAATTTTAAAAATGCCGTCCATTAATAAGCCACCAAGAACCTGAACTCTTTTGGTGGGTGCATTTTTAAAACTTTAAAATCTATGCCTCTTTTTTAAGTTCAAAAAGGTATGTTCCTGTACTTCCGTTTTGAATCTTATGATCTAGTTTATTGATATTATGTGCCATTGCGAGAAGGATACTTTCAGCAAGAACATTTTTCTTACCTCTGCATAAATATCGACGAAATGACATATCTCCTTTGATATTTGCAAATGACCCTTCAGCTTGAATACTTCGATTCATACGTAACATACAACCTTCATCTGTAAGAATGCGTTCTAAGTCTTCAGTTCGTTTCTTCTGAAAAACTTTTGATACCTCTAGTCGTTTAGTACGTTCCTCTAATGGAACTTTACTATTATTTCCTTTAATACACTGTTTCTTAAGTTTACAATCAGTACAATCTTCACATGTATACTGTGTTTTCTCAGAAACATATCCAGTCTTACTTTTACTTCTTTTTAAGCCTGTTACAGTCAATCTTCTACCTGCCCTACATAGATAAACATCTTCTTTTTCATCATAAGTCATATTTTCACGTCGACTGATATCTGTCTTATATTTTCTAGTTTTAGAGATCTCATAATTAGCAGGTTTAATAAAAGCGACCTGATTGTTCCCCTCAATAAAAAGATAGTTTTCTTCACTTTCATATCCAGAATCAGCTACAATGTTTTGATATTTAAAACTTAAGTGGGATTCCATATCTTTTAGAAATGGTATCAGTGTTGTTGTATCTGTTGGTTCTGGGCCGATAGTAAGCCATGTTATGTACTGGGCATCTACGCCATGTTGTAAGTTATAAGCAAGTTTAAGTTGTCCATTAAGCATTGCATCTTCTTTCATTCTCATAAAAGTAGCATCTAAATCAGTTTTGGAATAACTATTGCGAGTGCCACATTTATAGAGTTTTTGAGTGTATTCCTTAAGTTTATCAAGATGTTTGTCTAACTGTTCGATAGACTTTTGAAGTGGAGATTTTCTCTTGCCAACACCGTGTACAAAAGCTATGTTTTCTTCTTTTTTTATCTTATAGAGTTTCTTACGAAGTCTTTTTAAATGATGCAATGATACTTGATTTTGATAAATAACCTTAATGCCGTATTGCATTTCACAATCAGCCACAAAATCAGCGAGCTTTGCTAGAAGTTTAGCTAAATTTTTAGTAACAGCTTTCTTCCAAACAAAAGTATATTTATTAGCACATGATTCAATCTTTGTGCCATCAATAAAAATATTTTTCCCTGAAATTTCACCCAAAGCATAAAGCATCTCTGACATTTCAGCAAAGATTTCTTTAGCAAAAGGTGCAAAATGCAGTGTACGAAAACGAGCAATTTTAGCATGATCTGGTGCAGGTCGTCCTTCTAAAAGGAACATAAAGTTAATGTCACGATGACATGCTATTTCAATATCTCGTGCAGAATATTTTCGGTTCATATAAGCATAAAGCATAATCTTCAACATCTGTCGTGGCGTTGCAGAATTTTTCCTAATACGGAAATAAGTCAAATATAACTTTGAAAGATCCATCTCCTCTACAAACTGACTGAGCAAACGCACTGAATCATTATCTGGGATTATGCTATCAATATCTAAAGGTAATTTTAATTGATAAAATTCCTGAGTAAGTATATAATTTTTATGTAGGATATTATTTATTGGCATAAATATATTTTACACTAATAGCCAGGCTTTTCGAAGCCTGGCTATTTCATTTTATATAGTTAAAGGGGCTGCGCACTAATTTCTTAGTGCGACAGCCCC
>CALGWE010000425.1:0-1443 GCA_937935915.1 uncultured Clostridia bacterium | reverse complement strand
CTTAAATAAAGGGATTTTCCAAAATGCGAATATTCGTGAAGCCTTATTATGCGGTATTAATCGTCAGGATATTGTACAACGCTATTATTTAGAACATGCTATTGTGACGGATACACCAATTAGTCCAGTGTCTTATTTATATGATAAAAATATTGAAATCCGTCAATATGATAAAGAAAAGGCCAGATTCTTACTGACACAAGAAGGTTATGAAAAAGGTGCAAATGGCATTTTAATGAAAAACGGTATGCCATTTAGCTTAAACTTATTAGTAAATGCAGAAAATACAGATCGTGTGAAAACAGCTAAGGTGATTAAAGAGCTGTATGCTGAAATAGGCATTGAAGTAAATATTGAAGAAGTGGATAAGGAGACTTACTTCAATCGCATTACGAATAAGCAATTTGATGCGTTCTTAGGTGGGTTTAAATTATCATATGCCACAGATTTAAGCTTTGCTTTAAATTCAAATTATGCAAATGGTGGCGAAAACTATGTAAGCTATACAGATCAAACAATGAATGATTTGTTACAAAAGGCATTTTTAGCAACGGAAGCCACTAAGGTGGAAGCCTTTAATAAGTTGCAACAATACTTTATTACACAAAATCCATATATTAGTTTATACTTTAAAAAATCTGTAGTGATGACAAGTAGTCAAATTAAAGGAAATGTTAAACCAACACCACTTAACATTTTTGCAAATGTAGAAGAATGGACTAAATCATAAAAAAACTGCTCTAGGAATAGAGCAGTTTTTTAGTTAGAAGTTAAAAGAAGTTAGAAACTCTTTTATTTTTTTTGAGTATAGTGTAAAATGATTAAAAAGAAAGGGAATTAATGATGGAATATTATGATGAAGTCTTTTTAAATAATTGTATTATTGCAGAAGGTAGGCGTAAACGTCCTATGATTGATGCAAAGTCTTTAGAATGTCCTTTTTGTTTGCCTCATGAAGGTGTTGTAATTTGGGAAAATAAATATCCAGTAGCCAGCAAATTGACAATGCCTTATGGACAGCATGATGTGGTAATAGATACACCACTACATAATGAATCACCTAAAGATTTTAGTCTGGCAAGATGGGAAGAAATACTCTTTAAAATACAGAGGCGTTGGCTTGAGCTTGGTCAAGATGAAAAGATTCAATTTATACAAGTATTTAAAAACTTTGGAAGATGTGGTGGTGCAAGTATCAGTCATTCCCATTGGCAAATACTTGCTTTATCTGAAGTCCCACATTTTGTGCAACATCAATATAAACAGTATAATGTAAAAGAGACGTGCTATTTATGTGAAGTGTGTGAAGGAGACACTGACTATAAGATGCTTGAAACAGAACATTTTATAGTGTGTTCACCTAAAGCACCACGTTTTGCTTATGAAACATTATTAATTCCTAAAGCGCATTATCAGCATTATGGTGAATTACCAGAGCATATA
>CALGWE010000424.1:0-9057 GCA_937935915.1 uncultured Clostridia bacterium | reverse complement strand
ATGATTGTAGCAGCCTGGATGTGCGCCATTATAGGTCATGTAAACACAATCAGTGCGGCAATCGTAGGTTGGGTTATTGTATTATCTATCATGGTTATATCTATTGTAAGAACAATAATGTTTTCAATCATGGATCAAAAAGGAGTCTAATATGGCACTACACACAAAGGTTAGGGAATACAGAGAAAAGCATGGTTATAAACAAAGTGAACTAGCAGAAATGGTAGGTGCTAGAAGAGAAACAATTGTTCATTTAGAAAATGGTAAGTATAATCCATCGCTAAAATTAGCAATGGACATTGCTAAGGTATTTAATGCTAAGGTAGAAGACTTATTTGAATTTACGGAGGATTAGTATGAGCTTCATAGGTATATGCATATGTCTTATTATAGGTTTACTTGAGCTCATAATAGGCGTGATTACTAAAATGAAATGGCTTAAAATAGTTGCCAGTATTCCATTAATAGTATCAATAGCGAATATAGTACTTCTACTTGGAATGGCAATACACTAAAGAGAAAAGATAAAACTTATTGATCTTAAAGGAGAAAAATATGAAACAGATTCATCTTGGAAGCAGTAATATAGAAGTACCAGCTATTGCAGTTGGATGTATGAGAATGAGTGAATTATTAGTTCAGGAAGCAGAAAGTTATATTTTATCTTGTATGGAGCAAGGCTTAAACTTTTTTGACCATGCGGATATCTATGGTGGTGGTAGATGTGAGGAGATTTTTGGACAAGTTTTAGCACAGCACCCTAGTTTACGTGAAAAAATGTTTTTACAATCTAAATGCGGCATTATCCCAGGAAAGATGTATGACCTATCAAAGGCACATATTTTAGAAAGCGTAGAGGGAAGCTTAAAAAGACTGCAAACGGATCATTTAGATATGTTATTACTTCATCGCCCAGATGCCTTAATGGAGCCAGAAGAGGTAGCAGAAGCTTTTGATATACTTCAAAGCCAAGGTAAGGTGAAACACTTTGGGGTATCTAATCAAAATCCAATGCAAATGAAACTTTTACAAAAGTATATGCACCAGCCTATTTTAGTTAATCAGCTTCAATTTAGTATACCTGTTTCAAATATGGTATCAGCAGGGATGGAAGTGAATATGACTACAGAAGGTGCTATTAATAGAGATGGCAGTGTTTTAGATTATTGCAGATTAAATGATATTACTATCCAAGCCTGGTCACCATTCCAAAAGCCTAATTGGGAAGGACTTTTCTTAGGTAGTGAAGATTATGCCGAGTTAAATAAAGTACTAGAAGAAATAGGGGCTACATATGGGGCGACACCTACAACTATTGCTACAGCTTGGATATTACGTCATCCAGCCAATATGCAAGTCATTGCGGGTAGTATGAAACAGTCACGTATGGCAGAAATCGCAAAGGCAGTAGATATTAAACTCACAAGAGAAGAATGGTATAAAATTTATTTGGTAGCAGGACATTTGCTACCATAATGTTTAATGGTATTTAAAAATATAGAGGACAATGATGGGGATGATTTGCTTATGATAATAAGGAAAATGAGACTTGAAGACTATGACAAAATATATGCTTTATGGATGTCATGTGTAGGAATGGGCCTTAATAATTTAGATGACTCAAGGGAAGGCGTAGAAAAATTCTTAAATCGCAATCCAGATACTTGCTTTGTGGCTGAGGACAAAGAGATTATCGGTGTTATAATGGTGGGGAATGATGGAAGACGTGGCTACATATATCATACAGCAGTTAATCCAGCGTATAGATATCAAGGCATTGGGAGTAAACTTGTAGATCAAGCTATGAATGCACTTAAGGCACTGGGTATAAATAAGGTTGCTTTAGTGGTATTTGATAAAAATGAAGAGGGAAATGCATTTTGGGAGAAACAAGGATTTAGCGTTAGAGAGGACCTTGTATATAGAAATAAAACGCTTACAGAAATGGTAAGAATAGATACTTAAAAAAGGAATAATTAAATCAAAATAGCATCCATTAATGAAAGTTGGTGGGTGCTATTTTTATGTGGCTATAGAAAAAGTCTTCTTTGGGAAATATAGATTTAAATTAATAAGGAGGAAAGCAAATCTAATATGGAAGGTACATGTGAATTATGTCATAGAGAAAATGTTGTTTTAACCAAACATCATTTATTACCTAGAGAAGAAGGTGGAAAAGAAGAACATATTGCTTATATTTGTGAGGCCTGTCATAAGCATATTCATGCATTATATACCAATAGAGAATTAGCCATAAGATTAAATACAATCAAAGCCCTTCAAGAGGATGAAAAGATTGCGAAATACTTAAAGTTTATTAGGAAGCAGCCTTCTAGTAAAAAGGTGAGAAGCCGCAAGTCTAGAGAAATAAGAAGACGTTAAAATATTTTAGGACAATAATAAAATTGTAATATAAATAGGATTGTAAAAGAGAAAATTAAAAAATATAATAAGGTTATTACTCAATATATTCAAAATATATATCTTATAGGGGGATACTTATATATGAAGTATAACAAGGTAGAAGAATTACTAGGATTAATGACAATAGAAGAAAAAATAGCACAAATGGTACAAGTACCTTATACACTAGTTGGAAGAGAAGAAGCTTTAGAATGGGCCAAAAAGGGGGCAGGTTCATTCCTTCATGTATTAGGTGATGAGGCAAGAGAAATTCAACAAGTGGCATTAAAATCTGGACATGGTATACCTGTTATATTTGGGATTGATGCTATTCATGGACATGGGCTTAATGATCATGCAACCATTTTCCCAACTCAGCTTGCTATGGCCTGCAGTTGGAATAAAGAAATGATCAAAGAAATGGGAAGAATCACAGCCAAAGAAGTAGCAGCAGATGGACTTCATTGGACTTTCTCACCTGTTTTATGCCTTGGAAGAGATACAAGATGGGGAAGAGTAAATGAAACATTTGGTGAAGACCCATATCTTACAGGGGAGTTAGGTGCTGCGATTATTGAAGGTTATCAAGGCGAGGGCATCGACAAGCCTGAAAGTATATTAGCATGTGCTAAACATTACATAGGTTATGGCGAAGCAGTAGGGGCAAGAGATTCATATGATACCCAGATGAGCTATCGTAAGCTTAAAGATGTCTTTTTACCACCATTCAAAAGAGCTATTGATGTGAAGTGTGCAACAATCATGACAGCTTATGGTTCTATAGATGGACAGCCCCTTACTGTAAGTAAAAAAGCACTTAAAGATATTCTGAGAGACGAATTAGGATTTGAAGGTTTCGTTGTAACAGACTGGGATAATGTAAATAGTTTAGTGGGCAATCAATGCGTAGCCACTGATGTAAAAGAAGCGTCTAAACTTGCCGTGGAAGCTGGTAATGATATGATCATGCGTAGCTTAGAGTTTTATGAAGCGGCTATTGCTATGGTGAAAGAAGGCAAATTAGATGAAGCAGTCATTGATGAAGCCGTTAGAAATATCCTTAACATTAAGTTAGAAATGGGATTATTTGAGCATCCTGAAAAAGAAGTAGACTCAGCATGCATAGGCTGCGACGAACATTTAGCCTTCAATAAAGAAATGACTAATGAATGTGTTGTTTTATTAAAGAATGAAGAGGTACTACCTATTAAAGCGTCTATTAAAAAAATTGCTGTTATTGGACCAAATGCAGATGATATCAAAGCACAATATGGAGACTGGGCTTATTTTACACATCCAGAGCCTAATCCAGATAAAGAGCCAGTAAGACCTTATACAACTATTTTAGAAGGTATTAGAGAAGTAGCAGGAAAAGATGTAGCTGTAAGCTATGCGAAAGGCTGCAATGTATTAGATAGTCCTGAAGATGATATTATGGCAGCTAAAGCGTTAGCAGAGGAAAACGATTTAATCGTATATGTTGTTGGCGATATGATCGACCAAGTAGGTGAATTTAAAGATAGGGCAAACCTTGATTTATCAGGTAAGCAAGTAGCCCTTTTCCGTAAGCTTAAAGAAACAGGTAAACCTATTGTAACTGTACTTGTATCTTCTAAACCACTTTGCGTAGAAGAAGTGGTAGAAGGGTCAGATGCATTTATTACTGCCTTTAATGGTGGGATGTTTGGGGGAAATGCTGTGGCACAAATCTTATTTGGTAACATTAATCCATCAGGAAAACTGCCTATTTCATTCCCAAGACATACAGGACAAATTCCAGTGTATTATAACTACTTACCAGGCTGGCATGGTGGTAAATATATGGACTTATCAAAAGACCCATTATTTACTTTTGGACAAGGATTATCTTACACAACATTTGAATATGGCCCTATGAAGGTAGATGAAAAGCGTTTAACAGTTAGCGTAGACGTCACAAACACAGGCGATAGAGATGGGGCTGAGATTGTACAACTTTATTTTAATGATAAAGTAAGTTCTATGATGACACCTGTGAAACAACTTGTAAGGTTTGAAAAGGTATTCATTCCAGCAGGTGCAACAAAAGCAGTAACATTCACACTAAGTCGTGAGGATTTCTCATTTGTAAACTATGAAGAAAAGAGAGTTACAGAACCTGGCGAAATCCAACTCATGATAGGTGCAAGCTCAGCAGATGAACAATTACAAAAAGTAACTATTAATATATAGTGAGATTTAGGCGGCCCATAACATAAGCCGCCTAAAATATTATCAATTAAAACTTAGTGGGAAGGTTTATGAGTCATATAGTCATTTTAGTGGGAAGTGTTAGAAAAGGTGGCAATACAGAAACATTGGTAAAAGCTTTTGCAGAAGGTGCAAAGGAAAATAATGAAGTAGAGATTATTTCAGTAGTAGATTACAAGGTGAATCCTTGTGTGGGTTGCAATAGTTGTTTTAAAAGAGAAGACTACAGCTGTTTTCAAAAGGATGATATGACAAAGGTATATAAGAAACTGACACTCGCAGATATTATTGTCATAGCTTCACCAGTTTATTTTTATGGGATTAGTGCTAAGTTAAAGGCGATAGTAGACCGCTTACATTCACCTCAGCGTAATATATTGAAGGTAAAAAAGTTAGGACTTTTATTAGTTGCAGCCGATACGATACCTACTGTATTTGATGCCATAAAGGTACAATATCACTCCGTTTTAGATTACTTTAAATTAGAAGATGCAGGAATGGTCTTAGTAAGAGGTGTTGAAGAAAAAGGTGATATAGAAGGCAATGAGGCTTTAAAAGAAGCCTACAATTTAGGGAAAACCATTGTGTAATAAAGGAATAGATTTATTTTATAAAAATTATTAGGGAAAATCATTTTTTAACACATATATATAAGTGTACAAACAAAAAACGCTAACAAAGTAAAACCAAAAGGCTTACTCTTTAATCCTAATGCCAATATATCTAACATATTTAAGATGAGCACTATAGACGCTGCCGGCTGCGACGATGCCCAAAGGAGCTACGAAGTAAAGTGTTTAATGTAAGTACAATCATTTATAAAAAACGTATTTTAAAATTTCAGAAGGTCTTTAGTTCTTGTAGGATCCAAAAGCTATGAAACGCTGTTAGTGAGCACATAGATTAACATGTAAACAAGAATAAGGGCAGCCTCCCACTTCTTCTGAAATCTAAGAACTTAATACTTGAAACAAATCCCTTGTAGCATTACTGCGTATTTTAAAAGGTATTAAATACTGGGAGGCTATTTAATAAGTTTTAGAAGCAAGAGATTTGAGTAAGGTAGAGAGGGAAAAGATGATGAAGAAGGCTGAGAAATAAAGATAGCACGTACTAATTCAAGTTAGTATGTGCTATTTTTATGTGATAGTAAGAGAAAAGGTCGCATAATTTCACTTCCACGCTTTGATAATATTGATTGAAAACGATTTCTAGGATTGAAATAATTAGATGAAAAAAGCACGATTTTTCGTGTCTTTTTTCATGTTTTAGGAGAAGTAAAAAAGGTATTTTGCAAACGATTTCAAAGATAGGTTTTGTTTTTTAGTTGTGTGAATGTTAAGATTACAACATCAAATCTTAGCAAACAGATATGAATTACAGGGATTAAGACGAGGGGTGATATTTATGATAAGAAACATGAAAGCTGGTGGCGTTATATATTGCATTTATCATATGGAACAAGATTGTAATCAGGAGTTAATAGGATAGGTAATTAGTAATAGTTAGTATTAAAAATAAATGTTGATATAAATTTGGATTAATAGAGGGGAGATTATAATATGGGAAATTTATATAAAGGAAAATTATTTACATCAGAATCAGTAACAGAAGGACATCCAGATAAGATTGCAGATCAAATTTCAGATGCAATCTTAGATGAACTTATTAAACAAGATCCTTACTCAAGGGTTGCAGCAGAAACTACAGTTGCCACAGGGCTTGCACTTGTAGTAGGGGAGATTACTACAAAGGCTTATGTAGATATTGCCAAGGTGGCAAGGGAGACTATTAGAGAGATTGGCTATACAAATAATGTAGATGGTTATAATGCAGATTCTATTGCAGTACTTACTTCCATTGATGAGCAATCAGCAGATATTGCACTTGGCGTAGATAAGGCCTTTGAATCAAAACAAGAAGGCGTTACAGAAGATTTTGGAACAGGCGCTGGTGACCAAGGTATTATTTTTGGCTATGCAACAGATGAAACACCAGAATATTTACCACCTGCTATTTCTTTTGCACATAGACTTACAAGACAGCTTACGAAGGTGAGAAAGGATGGCACACTTCCTTATCTTAGACCAGATGGCAAGTCTCAGGTGACAGTTGAATTTGGAGAAGATGGTCAAACAGTTAAAAGGGTTCATACTATTGTTATTTCAACCCAGCATTCAGAAGATGTAAGTTTAGAGCAAATCAGAAAAGATATTATTGAATATGTTATTAAACCAGTTATTCCAACAGAACTTTTGGATGAAGAGACAATCTATTATGTGAATCCAACAGGACGTTTTGTAATTGGTGGGCCACAAGGGGATGCAGGACTTACAGGAAGAAAGATTATTGTAGATACTTATGGTGGCACAGGACGTCATGGTGGTGGTGCTTTTTCAGGAACAGCACGTTGGGTGGCTAAAAACTTAGTTGCAGCAGGAATTGCCAAAAAAGCAGAAGTAGAACTGGCATATGCTATAGGGGTTGCAAAACCAGTTTCTATTGCAGTAGATACTTTTGGAACAGGTACAATTCCTGAGGAGCAAATTGTAGAGATTATTGATAAGGTCTTTGATCTTCGCCCAGCTGCAATTATTGAGGCACTAGATTTAAGAAGACCAATTTATAAGCAGACAGCAGCTTATGGACATTTTGGTAGAACAGATATAGATCTTCCTTGGGAACACTTAGACAAGGTTGAGGAAATTAAGAAATTATTTGCATAAAAGAAAGGAAAAGCAGTATGAAAAGGAAAGCAAAAGTAGTAGAATACGTAGAATATTTTCTTCCTCTAGTGCTGCTTTTAACACTCTGGCACTTTGCAACTTCAGGTGATACTTATAATGAAGTACTTTTTCCAAAACTGACAACGATTATTGAGACATTTGTAAGGAAGCTGCAAGATTTGAGTTTGCTAAGTGCCCTAGGAACTAGCTTGTTAAGAGTGTTAAAAGGATATCTTCTAGCAGCAGTATGTGGGATTAGCATTGGTATTATGATTGGATTATCAAATCGTTTTTAGAAGTATTCGGATTTAATTATTCAGCTTTTAAAACCAATTCCTCCAATTGCTTGGATTCCGCTTGTGACTTTATGGGCGGGGATTGGAGAAGTGAAGAATTATCTGCCCAGGAGGTTATTAAAAAGTATCCAGATGTACCTAAATTTGTAGTTTATAAAACAGATATTCAAAGACGAGGCGTTGTATTTTCTAAGGAGGCTATGAAATTATTTGATCCTAAAATTCATTCAGCGGCAGCAAGTTGCCTTTTCTCAAATGATGAGGGATATAAGCCAACTGGATTAATGTTTAGAGATGGTACTTCCGTATTATTTCATGATACAGGAGAAAAACGTCAACATCGTGCACCTTATTTAGTAGATGCTGTAGATGGAAAGCTCGTTTTAACAGATCAAGATGAAGTGCTTGAAACTGTTGATTTCTGGGAGAGAGCAGATTATTTTGAACATAAGACTTCAACAGGAAAAAATATGCAAGTGCTTATAGGAAATAGACCGCAACGCTTTGATATAACTGGCAGCTGGTATTGCCATTTTTGGGATACCCCAGGAGGTGGATGTAAGTATTGCCCTATAGGTGTACAAGGGGGCCAAAAGAAAAAGAAAGGTGAACTCCTTTTAAATGACCCAAAAGAGATTGTAGAAGTCCTTGCAGAAGGCATTAAACAAAGAGGGCGATTTGCTAATATTTTAATTACCACAGGTTCTATTTTATCAGGTAAAGAATTACTTGATGATGAACTGAACTATCATATTGAATTACTTCAGGAAATAGGCAAACTCTTTAAGACAGAGGATGCAGCGTTTGCAGCTGTAAGTGAAGAAGCAGAAGAATTGGCTGAAGCAGGCGTATCTGTAGCAGCTACAATTTGGCAGCCTTCAGATGTGGCTATTCTTAAAAATGCTAAAAATCCTTCTCTTGAGTATATGATTAGAATATCACGTGAATTTGAGAGATTGAGATTAAAGTATAATTTAGCTGTAGATTTTGATGACTATAGACGTTGTGGCAATCATCCTAATACAGATTTAGCCAGATTACGATAGAGAGGAGAAATATTATGGGAGCAATAATAGATGAAAAGTTGAAACAAATTATAAATGACAAGACTTCACTAAAGGTAATTGCAAGTCAAAGTGTAGATGGTGAGCTTCATGTAGTCTATAAACAATCTCTTCATGTTATTGATGAGGATTTACTGGAGTTTTATGAGATTATTGAGTCATCTCAAAATAATAAAAACATGGTAAATAGTATCTGGTATGATGTACCTGTTGCGATTAATGTTCTCTCAAAGGATGGAAAGAGTTTTGAAATAAAAGGGGTAGCCTATAAAGCTCATGTGGCAGGAAAATATTTTGAAGAAAAATATGTGAGCCTTGTAGATAAGGGCTATTATGATT